>CABTYY010000031.1:0-15826 GCA_902489125.1 uncultured Veillonella sp. | reverse complement strand
TGAATACGAAGCTCATTCCACATTATAATATCGGCTAATTTCGGAGGTAATTAATCATGGCAGAAAAACGTATTAGAGTAATCGTAGCAAAACCAGGTCTTGATGGTCATGACCGTGGTGCAAAAGTAGTAGCACGCGCACTTCGCGATGCTGGTTTCGAAGTAATCTACACAGGTCTTCGTCAAACTCCAGAACAAATCGTTGAAGCAGCTCTTTCTGAAGACGTTAATGTAGTTGCATTATCCCTTCTTTCCGGTGCTCATAACACATTGTTCCCTAAAATTGTTGAACTTTTGAAAGAAAAAGGCATGGGCGATGTACTTGTAATCGGTGGTGGCGTTATTCCTGACGCTGATATCCCTGGTTTGAAAGCAGCTGGCGTAGCAGCAGTATTCACTCCTGGTACACCAACTGGCGATATCGTTAAATTCATCAACGAAAACGTTAAATAATTAATTGGGCAAGAGAGGAGCACAACTGAACAGTTGGCTCCCCTCTATTCCCATATTTTAAGATAGGTGGTGAGGCGAGTGGATTTAGTTAAAGAACTTTTCGAAGGTTCTCGACTAGCCTTAGCACGGTCCATTACAGCTGTAGAAAACGAGTATGATAATGCCATTGATATTATGAAGGCTATTTACCCTAAAACAGGGAATGCACGTATTCTCGGTATTACAGGGGCCCCTGGTGCTGGTAAAAGTACGTTGACAGATAAGGTTGTTAAACATTATTTAGATCAAGGTAAGAAAATCGGCATCGTTGCCATCGACCCAACTAGCCCATTCTCTGGTGGTGCTATCTTGGGGGACCGTATTCGAATGAATGATTTGACATTAAATGAAAATGTGTTTATTCGAAGCATGGGCACGCGTGGTAGTCTTGGTGGTTTGTCCAAAAAGACTGCAGACGTTGTAAAACTCATGGATGCCTTTGGCATGGATTTAGTAATCATCGAAACAGTAGGTGTAGGTCAATCTGAAGTAGATATCGTAAAAAATGCAGATACTACACTGGTTGTACTTGTTCCTGGTCTTGGTGATGATATTCAAGCTATCAAGGCAGGTATTCTTGAAATTGGCGATGTATTTGCTATCAATAAAGCTGACCGAGATGGTTGTGATCGTTTGAATGTAGAAATTGAAATGATGCTCGACTTAGACTCTCGTGAAGTAAAATGGCGCCCACCAATTAAGCGCACAATTGCTAGTAAAGACCAAGGCGTAGATGAACTCATCGACGCTTTAGATGAACATTTTGAGTATCTTGAAGATTCTGGTGAATTGGAATCTCGTCGGGCAGAACGTACTCGTGATGAAATCATCGCAATGATTAATGAACAAATTGGTCGTTATGTAGCTGATAAAATCGTTACAAGCGACGAATTTAATAGCCAAGTGGCAGCTGTTAATGAACGCGAAAGCGATCCATACACAGTTGTTAACGGCGTAATGACAAGCGTGCTAAAGTAGACGGCGACTACATAGCATTAGAGATTTAGCCTTGAAAAGGAGATAATCGAAATGGCTTTTAAAGTATTACAAGTGGATCACATCGGTATTGGTGTTAATGATTTAGCAGCAACTAAAGAATTCTATAAAAATGCATTGGGTATTCAACATCTTCCAGAAGATGAAGTGGTTGAAGAACAAAAAGTAAAAGTATCCTTCTTCCCATGTGGCGATGCTGAACTTGAATTCTTAGAAACTACAACTCCAGATGGCCCTATCGGTAAATTCATCGAAAAAAATGGCGGTCGTGATGGTATCCAACACGTTGCATTGCGCGTTGATAATATTGAAAATGCTATTGCTGATTTGATGGCTAAAGGCGTTCGTATGATTGACGAAAAACCTCGTTACGGTGCAGGCGGTTCCTCTATTGCTTTCTTACATCCAAAAGCAACAGGTGGCGTATTGCTTGAATTATGTCAACGTATGAAATAATACAGTATCCAATTCACATCATTATGTATGAGTAATAGATATACATATTCATATAATCACTAGTTATATATTAAATATGTATGCATGCTTGAACTTTAATTATTTATGAAATAAAATGATACTGTAACAAGTTTTATTTGGAGGTGCTATAATGGCAACAGTGCAAGAAAAAATCGAGTTATTGCACGAAAAACTAGCTAAAGTTAAAGCTGGTGGCGGTGAAAAACGCGTTGAGAAACAACATGCTCAAGGCAAAATGACTGCTCGTGAACGTTTGGCTAAATTATTCGATGATAACTCTTTCGTTGAACTTGATCAATTTGTTAAACATCGTTGTGTTAACTTCGGTCAAGAAAAGAAAGAATTACCAGGCGAAGGTGTAGTAACTGGTTATGGTACTATTGACGGTCGTTTAGTATATGCATTTGCACAAGACTTCACTGTAGAAGGTGGTTCTCTTGGTGAAATGCATGCTGCTAAAATCGTTAAAGTACAACGTTTAGCAATGAAAATGGGTGCTCCTATCGTTGGTATCAATGATTCCGGCGGTGCTCGTATTCAAGAAGCAGTAGATGCGCTTGCTGGTTACGGTAAAATTTTCTTTGAAAATACAAATGCATCTGGCGTTATTCCACAAATTTCCGTAATCATGGGCCCATGTGCAGGTGGTGCTGTATATTCTCCAGCATTAACTGACTTCATCTACATGGTTAAAAACACATCTCAAATGTTCATCACTGGTCCTGCAGTTATCAAATCTGTAACTGGTGAAGAAGTAACAGCTGAAGACCTTGGTGGCGCAATGGCTCACAACTCTGTGTCTGGTGTTGCTCACTTTGCAGCTGAAGATGAAGATGATTGCATCGCTCAAATTCGCTACTTATTAGGCTTCTTGCCATCCAATAATATGGAAGATGCTCCATTAGTAGATACTGGCGATGATCCAACTCGCGAAGACGAAGGCTTGAACAGCTTGTTGCCTGATAACAGTAACATGCCATACGACATGAAAGATGTTATCGCAGCTACTGTAGATAATGGTGAATACTATGAAGTACAACCATTCTATGCTACAAATATTATTACTTGTTTCGCACGTTTTGACGGTCAATCCGTTGGTATCATTGCTAACCAACCAAAAGTAATGGCTGGTTGCTTGGACATCAATGCATCCGACAAATCTTCCCGTTTCATCCGTTTCTGTGATGCTTTCAATATTCCAATCGTTAACTTTGTTGACGTTCCTGGTTTCTTGCCTGGCACAAATCAAGAATGGGGCGGTATCATTCGTCATGGTGCTAAAATGTTGTATGCTTACTCTGAAGCTACAGTACCAAAAATTACTGTTATTACTCGTAAAGCATACGGCGGTTCTTACCTCGCTATGTGTTCCCAAGATTTGGGCGCTGACCAAGTATACGCTTGGCCTACATCCGAAATCGCTGTAATGGGTCCTGCTGGTGCAGCTAACATTATCTTCAAGAAAGACGAAGATAAAGATGCTAAAACAGCTAAATACGTAGAAGAGTTCGCAACTCCATACAAAGCTGCAGAACGTGGCTTCGTAGACGTTGTAATCGAACCAAAACAAACTCGTCCAGCAGTTATCAACGCTTTGGCAATGCTTGCAAGCAAACGCGAAAACCGTGCTCCAAAGAAACATGGTAATATTCCATTATAATTCGTTTCGATAACAAGAACATCGAATTTGGGAGATACCTTTCTTTACTAATTTTTTAGAAAGGGGAATGATTATGGAAGGACAAGCAGTTACTACCAATCCTTGGTTAATCATGGCCATTAATATGACAGTTGTATTTGTTGTGTTGATTCTTTTAGGTGTTTTAATGACAATTGTTCATTTGATTGACCCTACTAAGAAGAAAAAAGAAGTACCAGCAAGTGCACCTGTTGCGGCTCCAGCAGCTACTCCAGTGGCTGCACCAAGTGCATCTGCTCAAAATGAGGATGAAGTAGTAGCAGCTATCGTAGGTGCCATTGTGGCGATGGGGTATTCATCTGAACAAATTGCATCTATTCGACCTACAGCAACCAGCGCTAAATGGCGCTTGGAAGGTCGTTTAAGCGGTAGAGGTTAATAAAATTTTAGGAGGCATTTGTAATGAGCAATGCTACAACAACTAACGGTAAAGCTCCATCTCAAGATGTAGTAGCAGTAATCGTTGGTGCATTAGCGGCAATGGGTTATTCCGCTGATCAAATCGCGCATATCCGTCCAATCGTAAGCTATAATTGGAAAATGGAAGGCCGTTTGCGTGGTAATCGATAAGATTATAGGCTAATTTGATAATTCAATAGATTATCTAATTTATATGTGTAAAAGAAATTTATAAGTATTGTGTAGACATACACATTTTGGAGGAATTTAAAATGAAAAAATTCAACGTTACAGTAAATGGCACAGCATATGATGTAGAAGTTAATGAAGTAAAAGCAGCAGCTCCTGCAGCGGCTCCTAAAGCAGCTCCAGCAGCAGCTCCTAAAGCAGCTCCTGCACCAGCTCCAGCTCCAGCTGCAGCAGCAGCTCCAGTTCCAGCAGGTGCTGAAACTGTAAAAGCTCCAATGCCTGGTAAAATCTTATCTGTAGCAGTATCCGCTGGTCAAGCAGTTAAAAAAGGCGAAACTTTGTTGATTCTTGAAGCTATGAAAATGCAAAACGAAATCGCAGCTCCTCATGATGCTGTAGTTGCAGAAGTTCGCGTAGCTGCTAACCAAACTGTATCCACTGGCGATGACATGGTTGTTCTTGGTTAATACCCAGTTGTGTATGACGCGGCTAGTCCGCGTCGTATAACAATTTTATATTTGTGAAAGGGGAACGCATATGGAGGCTTTTGCTGTTGCGATTCAATCCGTTATAACTGATAGCGGGTTCCTCGCATTTACAACAGGCAATGCTATTATGATTCTTGTAGGTTTGATCCTATTGTACTTGGCATTTGCTAAAGAGTTTGAACCATTATTGTTGGGTCCGATTGCGTTTGGTTGTGTACTTGCTAATATTCCTCGTAATGGCTTCGAAGAAGGCGTTATGGCTCTTATTAGTGCAGGTATCTCTCAAGAAATCTTCCCACCTTTAATTTTCCTTGGTGTAGGTGCAATGACTGACTTTGGTCCACTCATTGCTAATCCTAAAACATTGCTTTTAGGTGCTGCTGCTCAAATCGGCGTATTCGTTGCATTAGGTGGCGCAATGATGCTTGGTTTTACTGCTCAAGAAGCAGCTGCTATCGGTATCATCGGTGGTGCTGATGGCCCTACATCCATTTACTTGGCTACTAAGCTAGCTCCTCATTTATTAGGTGCAATCGCGGTTGCTGCATATTCTTATATGTCCTTAGTACCGTTGATTCAACCACCTGTAATGAAATTATTCACTACGCAAAAAGAACGCGAAATTGTTATGGAACAATTGCGTGAAGTTACACGTTTTGAAAAAATCGTGTTCCCAATTGTTGCAACGATCTTCATTTCCTTATTACTTCCTTCCATTACATCCCTTTTAGGTATGTTGATGTTAGGTAACTTGTTCCGTGAATCTGGCGTAACTGAACGTTTGTCCGATACATCTCAAAATGCGTTGATCAATACTGTTACAATCTTCTTGGCAACTGGTACTGGTTTAACAATGAGTGCGGAACACTTCTTAAGCGTACAAACAATTCTTATTATTTGCTTAGGCTTAGTTGCATTTATCGGCGGTACTGCTGGTGGCGTATTGTTCGGTAAAATCATGAGCTTAGTAGATGGTGGTAAAACAAATCCACTTATTGGTTCTGCTGGTGTATCCGCGGTTCCAATGGCGGCTCGCGTATCTCAAGTTGTAGGTGCGAAAGCTAACCCAGCTAACTTCTTGCTCATGCATGCTATGGGTCCAAACGTAGCTGGCGTTATCGGTACAGCAGTAGCAGCAGGTACAATGCTTGCTATGTTGTCCAACCACTAGTAATTTAATAATTATTCACCAAGGTGTGCCTAATTAGGTACACCTATTGGTGAATATAAAAACCCTTCAAATTTATGTATTCATGCATAAAAAGGGTATATTTGCAATAAATGCTTTTCAGATCGGTCATTAGGTGGTACAAGAATTCACAGAATAACCTTCTAGTGCTTTGAATATAGTAGAGGTGGTCACTTGTTATCTATAGAATTAAAAATACTGATTTGTTTTATTTGGGCATTTATTGTATTTTTTATTACGGCACTGATTATCGGTGTTGAAGGCAAAGCTAAATGGTTTCAACGCAGAACTAAATATACTTGGTTTAATCGCCGAGGATTTTTAGGTGAAACCTTATTCTTTGGGTATCCTAAAACAAGAGAGGGATATGGGATCACTTTTTTGATGGCTTCCGCCATTGGTATCGTAGGTTATATTTTATACCTCTTATAACTATATCAGTGCATTTCTCTGAAGGGAGATGATGATGTATGGGTACTGCAGAACAAACCTTAATCGTCCTCGCAGTCATGGCTGTTTTATTTGTTACGGAAATTATTCCTTTAGCTATTACTTCTTTAGGCGGCGCTATTACACTTGGCCTTATGGGTATTATTACTCCTAAGGTTGTATTCTCTGGTTTATCTGATAGTACAGTTGTGTTGTTTGCTGGCATGTTCGTTGTTGGTGCAGCATTGTTCTACACTGGTTTGGCTCAAAAAATTGGGGAAACAGTAGTATCTCATGCTGGTACTAGCGAAAATGGCTTAATGCTAGCAATCATGGTTGTTACAGCAACTATGTCCGCATTCTTATCTAACACTGGTACTACAGCTGCATTACTTCCTGTAGTTGTTGGTATCTGTGCTGTTGCTAAGATTCCTGCATCTCGCCAATTAATGCCTTTAGCATTTGCTGCAGGTATTGGTGGTATTATTACAATGGTTGGTACACCACCTAATATCATTGTAAGTGGTACATTAACTAAATTTGGCGAACAACCATTTGGGTTCTTCGAATTTGCTTGGATCGGTATTCCTTTGACTGTTGCTACTATCGTATTCATGATGCTCATTGGTAAACATTTATTACCTAAACATGAAATTCAAGATGCTGGTGACGTTGAACAAGAAGTAGCTGCTGAAGATATTTCTAACGATCCTAAGAAACAATTATATTCTGGTCTTATTCTTTTAGGCGTAATCATCGCTATGATTTTAGGTGACTTCCTAAAAGGTTATGGTATTAACTTACCATTGAGCATGGTTGCAGTTATTGGCGCAATGCTTTGCGTATTAACTGGTTGCTTGAACGAAAAACAAGCTTACACATCCATTGACTGGGTAACAATCTTCTTGTTCGCTGGTATGATGCCAGTGGCAACTGCACTTGACCAATCTGGTGCAGGTAAAATGATTGCAAATGCAGTAATCGGCGTTATGGGTTCTGACCCTAGCCCTTACTTTGCAACAGCTGTATTGTTCATCTTGTCTTGTGTTATGACTCAATTCATGTCTAACACAGCATCTTGTGCATTATTGGCTCCTATCGGCATCTCCATTGCTCAAGGTATGGGCGCTGACCCTCATGCAGTATTGATGGCTATCGGCGTTGCAGCATCTTGTGCATTCGGTACACCTGTAGGTACACCTCCAAATACATTAGTACTTGGCCCTGGCCAATACAAATTTACAGACTATGTAAAAGCCGGCGTTCCATTGATCTTAGTTTGCTTCGTAGTAAGCTTAATTATTATCCCAATGGTATGGCCATTCTTCCCTGGTAAATAATAGGGGATAGGTTACTCTACTATACAAGCACACACGAGGTCGAATCGTAAGATTCGGCCTCGTTTTTTATGATTTTAGCCTATATGATTTTAATATAGATTACATATAAGTGTAATCAAAAGCAATATGAATTAAACTAATTTGCATGATTAATTTTACACAATTGACTACATCGAAAAAAATATGATATAGTATATTGTGTAAGATATAATAATGTAATGTTGAATAAGGAGGTCATCTATGACAAAAGAAAGATTTAACATGTTAGTTGGTTCTATTGGTGCATTTATTGGTGTATTTGTATTTTTAGCCTATATCCCACAAATAATTGCTAATCTTCATGGTCAACCTAGTCAACCATGGCAACCATTATTTGCAGCAGTATCCTGTTTGATCTGGGTATTATATGGTTGGACAAAATCACCTAAACGTGATTATATTTTAATCGTACCAAACCTTGCAGGCGTTATTTTAGGTACACTAACATTCTTAACATCTTTCTAAGTGCTATAAGAAAAAAATAGTATTATTGTTATATAGTGAATAATAGTAAAGATATTACTTTACTTTATAAATATAAATGAGGTCGAATCGTATGATTCGGCCTTTTTTAGAGTGAAGTTTATATGTTAGATTAAAATATAGATAAGCGTTAAATCTGTTGTAATAAAAAAATAGTTTTTATGATAATAAATATTGATAATTAAATTCCTATTATAATGATTAGGATTTTATAAAATTGATAATTACAACATTCTCATTTGTTGAATATCATATTCAATTAATTAAATGAAAAGTAATATCAAAATACCTATAAACATAGGCTTTGTATGATAAAAATGAAAAAGTAATATGCAAAAATATATACAGTTTTTTATCATTTTCATTTGACTTTCAAAAAGAACTGTGTGATAATGAGAACATAAGTTGAGGCAAGTGCCTTTCTAAATGATAATAAAAAGTTCTGATCTATATTTTTATGGAGGTCCTAATTATGAGAGTTATTGCTGATGGTTGCATTAAATGTGGTTCTTGCGCATCTGTTTGCCCAGTTTCTGCTATTTCTGAAGGCGAAACTAAATATGAAATCAACGATACTTGCATCGATTGCGGTTCTTGCGAATCCGTTTGCCCAGTATCTGTAATTTCCGCTGAGTAATCACAAATTAAACGGCCCCTCATTGAGGGGCTTTTTATTTTGCCTAAATTTGCTTAACTTAGTATAATAGGACTATTAAGATATATATTATTATAAGGGAGTACAGCTTGTTTTATATTATACTAATTCTTTGGTTACTCTTAGATCAATGGACTAAATATTACATTATGAATCATTTTATGTTAGGTGAGTCTTTAGTGGTTATACCCAATGTATTTCATTTAACATATATTATTAATCGCGGTGCAGCATTTGGTATGCTTGCTAATCAGCGATGGTTTTTCTTACTGGTAGCGGTTATTTTGCTAGGCGCATGTGCATATTATTGGAAGCGCTTATCAAAAGGTCCGTGGACGTTACAGATTGGATCTGCTTTATTAGTGTCCGGTGCTATTGGTAATGGCATAGATCGTTACATGCTTCATGGTGTGGTAGATTTTTTTGATTTCCGTATATGGCCTATTTTTAATGTTGCTGATATTGGTATCTGTGTAGGCGTAGCTTTAGTAGTCTACTATTTATTTACATTAAAAGATGATGATAAATAATTCATATATTATGACATATAATTAATTAATATATGATACTTAACTCATAGAGAGGTAGAGGATGAACGAATATATTGTAAATGCTGAGCAAGACGGTATGAGACTGGATGTATTCTTAACAGAACATATGGAAGGGTCTCGTAGTTATATTCAAAGTTTAATTAAAGGTGGTCACGTTACAGTAGGTACTAAGGTAGGGAAAGCAAATCTTAGACTTACACCAAATGCTGTTGTACGTGTAGAGGTACCGGAACCTGAATCTGTAGAGGTAAAACCAGAGGATATTCCTTTAGATGTATTATATGAAGATCATGATATTATCATTGTAAATAAACAACGTGGTATGGTTGTTCATCCTGCGATGGGCAATTATTCGGGTACACTTGTTAATGCATTGCTATATCATTGTAAGGATTTGTCCGGTATTAATGGTGAGATTAGACCTGGTATTGTTCACCGTTTAGATAAGGATACATCTGGTGTTATGATGGCTGCTAAAAATGATGCAGCTCATATAGGTTTAGCGGAGCAGGTAAAGGAGCATTCTGCTAAACGGACATATTTAGCATTAGTACAAGGTAATATTGTAGAAGAAAAGGGGACTATTAAAGCTCCTATTGGAAGACATCCTAAGGATCGTATGAAAATGGCTGTTGTCTTTGAAAATAGTAAGGATGCAGTCACTCACTTTAACGTGGTTGAACGATTTGGCCATCAAACCTTGGTTGAATGTAATTTAGAGACTGGGCGCACACATCAAATTCGTGTACATTTTGCTCATATTGGACATCCTGTTGTTAATGATCCGTTCTATGGTTACCGTCGTATGGATTTTCCTATTGAAGGACAGGCATTGCACTCTAAATCTTTAGATGTAAAACATCCTATTACAGGTGAAAGTATGCATTTTGAGGCGCCTCTTCCAGATGACTTCAAAGCATGTATAGAGTTTGCTAAAACATATCGAGAAGATAAGCGAAAATAAGCAAAAAAACGAAAAGAAATCAAACGAAATGTAAAGAAACGTAGACAAACGTAGACAAACGTAAATACATGCAAATGAAATAACTGTCTTATATTGTGGTTTATTAAATAATCTTCTAACTATATTTGTAAAGGGGCATAGAGAACTCTGTGCTATAAGGGCGTATATATGGAAAAGAAACGCTTATTGATGGATCAAGATGCTATTATGCGCGCGATTCGTCGTATTAGTCACGAAATCCTAGAACGTAATAAAGGCTTATCTAATGCTCTTATTGTAGGCATTGAACGACGTGGTGTTATTTTGGCAAAACGTTTGCAGGCCGAAATCGAACGCATTGAAGGTATTCGTATTGAATGTGAATCACTCAATGTTGCTATGTATCGTGATGATCGTGATGCTCGCCAAAAAGAGGGGAAACCATGTACGATTGATACAACGGAGAAAACAATCATTCTCGTGGATGATGTACTTTACACAGGGCGTACTATTCGTGCAGCTTTAAATGCATTGATGACATCTGGTAGACCTAAATCTATTCAATTAGCAGTACTCGTGGACCGTGGTCACCGTGAATTGCCGATTCGCGCAGACTATGTGGGTAAAAATATTCCTACATCACATCTTGAAAGTGTACGAGTTGCCGTAGAAGACTTAGATGGTGAAGAAGGGGTTACAATACAGGAATAATCTGTATTGTAACCCCTTTTTTGCTTAAATTAAAATTATACTTTTTATTTGATATATTGCGGTGTATAGGTATAGTCTGTATGCCCTATACGTTTACCTTTATTATGGAAACATAAGGCTTGTATATCTGTAGCTAGTGTATCTATATGATGCATCAATTTTCCAAGATTATTGAGCTGAGTAGGTGCTTTAGCCCATTTTTGAATGAGTGGAATGTCATGTTTAGTTCTCAGCCATTGACGTCCTCTGTCGTTAAAGGCTAGTAATCTAGCGTATTGAGGACCGTCTTGCATAGCGATATTTATCAAGTCTTTCGTAATGCCTAATGTAAGATATGCACCCATGCGCTGTAAACGGGCGTAGGTGTAGCGCTTGGATTTTATTTGCTCAATGGCAGATTCCCATGAAGGCTGTTGTGCTGCTTTTAACCACAAGTGTTCAATACCTTCAGTAAAATCAACAAAACGCTCTAATTCATTGATATTCATGCGGCGACTCAACATATGTACCATATTGTAATATCTATTGTAGTCGACATAGTCATCATTTGTGATTCTATGCGTCATATCAGCTAGAATTGGTGTTGGAATAGTACTTTGAAGCGTTGAACACATATCTAAGGGATTAGCAGTAGTGATGAGATGACGCAATGCCGTACCGGATGGTAACTCTTGATTGAAATTGTGATTGTGGTGATCAGATGTACGCTGAATAGGAATATATTCTAAGTTTGGATAATATTTTATTGCAGCACGGATATATTCAAGTCCTAATAAGGCATTAGGTGTGCTAAGTGATTCGGAGCTTAGCGCTTTACGGAAGGCTGTACCATAGGACATGCCTTCATTTAAATAATTGCGTAATTCATTTTGGGTGCTTTCACAATCCATACGCTTAGCCGTATGAATGAGTTGATTTAAATCAGTTGTTTCAGAACCAAAAGAAAGCGTATCAATGGATAAAGCCTTAATTAAACGAACCGCACCTGTCCCAAAAAGTTGCGCACTGCCTAAGGAATAGAGTGTAGGGAGTTCGATAATAACATCTGCACCGCCAAGCATGGCCCAACGCGCGCGATCGAATTTTGAGAAAAGGGCTGGTTCGCCACGTTGTACAAAGGAGCCACTCATAATACAGATGCACAATACATCAGGATATCTTGTAGCTAATGTATGTAGTTGATGTGCATGACCATTGTGAAATGGATTGTATTCGCAAATAATACCGATGGTTTTCATAGTGACTCCTTTCATTAGTGTTAGTGTAACAAAGCATAGAAAGACTGTAAATAAATTTTGAACTTAAGAGGCCGTATAGTAAAGAAATAGATGTAAAAAATGTGTGTAAAACTAAAGTTTTTTGTAGATTTTATTTGTTCTATAGGCTATAATTAACTGTAAATGCTGAATTGATGTGAGGTATATGATGAAACAAAATTGGAAACGTACATTACAAGGGGCTCTGCTCGGTGCTGCGCTACTAGCAATGGCGGGATGTGGCTCTACAAATGTAATGGATACATATAGTTTTGGCCATCAAGTTATCCGTGCTGGTCAATCTGAAATTACCATTGCTTTGCCTTATGAAATGGGTAAAAGTACAAAAAATATGTCTGATGATGGGTATCCAATTGATATTTATGGATCTGTTACAGAACACATGGTAATTGAGGTTGAAGCTTTGCGTGCTGGTGAAAACAAACCTTTGCCAACGGTAGATGAGTATGTTAACCGCAGCAAATCTGAGTTTACTAAAATTGGCGGTACCATCAAGGAGGAGTCTGTAGCTTTAGAAGGGGCATCTGCTAAAAAGCTTGATGTGACCTATACAACTCAAGGGCAAACATTTAGATTTTCTCAATACGTATTCTTAGATCATGGCGTATTGTGGAATATAGTCTACCAATATCCTGAAAAGGATCAGGTAGGTGCTGATATCAGCAAAGAAATTCAAAACAAAATTCAAGTTACACAACAGAAAGAGGGTTAATCGATGAACGTATTAGTAGTTAACTGCGGTAGTTCTTCCTTGAAGTATCAATTACTTGATATGACAACTGAAACAGAATTGGCAAAAGGTCTTTTTGAGAAGATTGGTGATCAAGACGCTATCTTCACTCATAAACGTCCTAACGCAGACAAATTAGAACGCGTTGAACCAATTTTGAACCATAAAGAAGCTCTTCGCATTTTGCTTGATATTTTAGTTGATGCTGAATATGGTGTAATTAAGTCTATGGACGAAATCGACGCTGTTGGTCACCGTGTAGTACATGGCGGTGAAAAATTCGCTGACTCCGTATTGATCACTCCAGCTGTTATGGACGCATTAGAAGAATGCTGCGCATTGGCTCCATTGCATAACCCACCAAACATTCAAGGTATCGAAGCTTGCCAAGCTATCATGCCTAACGTACCACAAGTTGGTGTATTCGATACTGCATTCCACCAAACAATGCCTAAAGAAGCTTACATGTATGCGCTTCCTTACGAATATTATGAAGATTATGGTATCCGTCGTTACGGTTTCCATGGTACATCCCACAAATATGTTGCACAACGTTGCGCTGAATTGATGGGTAAACACATGTCTGATCTTCGCATCATCACATGTCACTTAGGTAATGGTTCTTCCGTATCCGCTATTAAAGGTGGTCGCTCTATCGATACTACAATGGGCTTCACTCCATTGTCTGGTTTGATCATGGGTACTCGTACTGGTGATATTGATCCAGCTATCGTTCCATTCTTGATGAACAAAACTGGCATGAACTACGATGAAGTAGACACTATTATGAATAAAAAATCCGGTGTACTTGGTATTTCCGGTGTGTCCAATGACTTCCGTGTTATCGAAGAAGCAGCATCTAATGGTAACAAACGTGCTCAATTGGCACTAAACATGTTCCATTACAAAGTTCGCCGTGTAATTGGTGCATTCGCAGCAGTTATGGGTGGTGTTGACGCTATCGTATTCACAGCTGGTATCGGTGAAAATGGTATCGGTAACCGTGACGCAATTTGCAACGGTTTAGAATACTTGGGTACTCGCATTGACTCTGAACGCAATAACATCCGCGGTAAAGAACAAGAAATCAGTGCTGAAGGCTCTAAGGTTAAAATCTTCGTAATCCCTACAAACGAAGAAATCATGATTGCTCGCGATACTCAACGTATTACAGCATCCTTGAAAAAATAATATAGTTCGTATCTGAACTAGGTGACTAATAGAGTCATAAAACCCCGTCTATATCATAGATATAGGCGGGGTTTTTGTAGTTTTTATACTTAGAATACCTTATAATAGAATGTATAGTTATAAAGTAGTAGTTCTTTTAAAGGGGTAACATATGACAGTATTATATGAAGAAAAATCTCAGCGTGCTAAAAGTGCAGAGTGGCTAGTATTATGTTTTGTTATTCTATTATTATGTGGTGTTGGCTACACTACATATCGTAGTATTAACTTGCATACTATTTTAATAGCAGAATATTTTATTGAAATTATGGCTATCATCGTAATTGTTAAACAAGCTGTTAGTCGATATACCTATATTTTGACAGATACAAAATTAGTAATTGAAGAAGCTTCTGTATTTAGAAAGCGCCATTTTGAGGTAGATTACGATATGATTGATGGCGTATTTAAGTTTGAACGTGAATTATTGACAAATATTAAATATCGATATAAATATAGAAAATGTTCAACTTCTGATCCGCGTCCTATTTGGTCTCTAGTATATGCGATTGTAAAGGGTGATAAGGTTCAAAATGGTCGCCTTTTATTGAAAGCAGATGATAAATTTTTTGACATCTTAGAGGAACATGTGCCAGGTCGTATCCGTGTGCCTCAAGCGGACATTGTGTTTTATGCTGCAGTCCGTGCTGATGCGGTAAAACATGGCGAAGATGTACAAGAGTACTATAAAAAGTTAACAACACCTGAAAAGGATGGCCCTGATATTCTTGTTTAATTTACAGATCTTTTCTAATTTATATTATCTAAATTAGTTGGAATGGTTTTATTTATAAAACAGTGAAATTAACTAAAATTCATATACTATAAAGGAGTGCAAATGGCTGGATTATATTTGGCGAGCCAATCACCACGAAGAACTGAATTATTAACACAAGTTGGCATTGATCATATTGTCGTATCGAGCACCTATGAAGAGGCTAATACTGGATATGATGATCCCATTGAAATGGTAAAAGCACAGGCTTTAGGTAAAGCTCGTGCTGCTGTAGATGTCCCTGAAGGTAGTATTGTGTTAGGCGCAGATACGATTGTCGTGCTAGATAATCAAGTGTTAGGCAAACCTCATGATGCGGCTGAGGCCCGTCATATGCTAGAACGTTTATCAGGCCAAGTTCATTCTGTTATTACGGGGGTAGCCTTACTCATTAAAGATCAGGAAATAGTTTTTCATAATGAAACAAAGGTATATTTTAAAAAGTTAGCTCCTTTTGAAATTGAATCCTATATCGGTAGTGGTGAGCCTATGGATAAGGCTGGCGCCTATGGTATACAAGGTAAAGGCGCTTTATGGGTAGAGAAGATTGAAGGATCTTATACCAATGTGGTCGGCTTGCCTGTTGAGCATGTGTATGATGAACTATGTAAGGCGTTAGGCGCTAAATAATACTATCGCTTTATAGTGATAGTGCTATAATTGGCTGTGCTGTGCTGTGCTGTGCTGTGCTGTGCTGTGCTGTGCTGTGCTGTGCTGTGCTGTGCAAGTAATATA
>CABTYY010000030.1:0-15831 GCA_902489125.1 uncultured Veillonella sp. | reverse complement strand
CAAAAGGGCTTTACAACCCGAAGGCCTTCTTCACCCACGCGGTATGGCTGGATCAGGCTTGCGCCCATTGTCCAATATTCCCCACTGCTGCCTCCCGTAGGAGTCTGGGCCGTGTCTCAGTCCCAATGTGGCCGTTCATCCTCTCAGACCGGCTACTGATCATCGCCTTGGTGGGCCGTTACCCCTCCAACTAGCTAATCAGACGCAATCCCCTCCTTCAGTGATAGCTTATAAATAGAGGCCACCTTTCATCTATCCTCGATGCCGAGGTCAGATCGTATGCGGTATTAGCAGTCGTTTCCAACTGTTGTCCCCCTCTGAAGGGCAGGTTGATTACGCGTTACTCACCCGTTCGCCACTAAGATTGATAGAAGCAAGCTTCTATCGCTCTTCGTTCGACTTGCATGTGTTAAGCACGCCGCCAGCGTTCGTCCTGAGCCAGGATCAAACTCTCCAAGATATCTTGAAGCTATTTGAATAGCTCATTTTATTTGTTGTCGTTACATTTAAGTAACTTTGAATTATGGTTGGTTTTGACCATGTCAAAACCCGCACTCTGGCATATGTTCAATCATATGATTGATTACCTATCATTGTTCAGTTTTCAAAGATCTGTTATCAGTTTTACGCTTCATTGAAGCGCCATCTGACGACTTGATTATAATAACATGTGAACATTTTCATGTCAACACATTTTATAATCTTTTTTGAAGTTCTTTTGAACCTCTAAGTGCATTGCTACACTCATTAAGAAACAGTCGCTCGAACGACTGTATGCATATTATAGTATAACCAAAATATAATGGCAACCCCTAATTCTCAATTTCACACAACTTTCATTACACATTCATTTTACACCCTGAAACCAAAAGATTGATTTTACACAATCAATTATGTATAATGTAGCTGTAATATAGACTTTTCTACGTATTCACCTCTATATTCTGTTGTGATTCTATATTACGATTTAGTTCTATATTACGATTTAGTTCTATATTATAGTATTTATAAATAATACTATAATAGTGTAAGGAGATTGAGTATGAAATTATCCAAACGTTTATTATCTAAAACAGTTGCTATTGCTGCTGTATGTGCAACTATGGCTACTGCAGCCTTTGCTGCACCACAAGGTACTTTTGATTCTTCTGAAATTCAAATTACAGGACAAGCCTCTCGTTCTGTAGCACCTAACTATGCGATCTTAACACTTGGTATTACTAGCGAAAACACTAATATCAATGCTGCAAAATCTAACAACGACCGCATCATGAGTGATTTGATTAGTAAGTTAGGTCATTTAGGTATCGACAAAAAAGATATTTATACCTCTAATATTTCTATTAACCCTACTAGTGATTACCAAGAAGGTAAACGAATCAATACAGGTTATAATGTGTCTAATCGTGTAACTGTAAAAATCAATAATCTTGATAATGTTGGAAAAGCTGTTGATGCTGCTGTTAGCGCTGGGGCTAATGATATCAACAACCTTTCTTTCCAAAATGATGTATCTCAACAACTATCTGATTCTTTAACTACAGAAGCAATTCAAGACGGCCGTCATAAAGCTGAGGTTATCGCTGCAGCCCTTGGCCGTACATTAGGACCTGTAAAAACAGTTTCTATCAGTACACCTCAAACAAGCTCTATGGACTCTGGTTACTATCGTAACGCAGTAATGTTAAAAGCGTCTCTCGAAACTGCTACTCCTGTTGAAAAAGGATCATTAGTAGTTTCTCAAGACGCTAATATTACTTATTATTTACAATAGAATTTTCTGGTACCACACCTTCGTGGACCGCTACAATGCCGCCTGTCAATTCATGATAGGTGGCATTTTCATATCCTAAAGATTTCCAAATTTCAAGAATCTCACTTTGATGAGGATATCTACGTAAGGATTCTGGTAACCACGCATAGGAGGAATTATCCTTACTTAATTTACCTATAATAGGTAATATATAGGAGAAGTAGAAATTGTATAATTGTTTAAAACCAAACATACTTGGTTTCGCTAACTCCAATACAACTACTTTCCCACCTGGTTTTACAACACGTTGCATTTCAGATAATACCTGTTTAATATCTGGTACATTACGCATTGCAAAGCCGCTCATAGCAGCATCAAATGTATTATCTGCATATGGTAATGCCATTGCATCACCTTGAACAAGATTAACTTGATCTAGTAAACCAGCATCTTCAATGCGTACGCGACCTTGATCAAGCATTTCACTATTAAAATCTAACGCCTCTACTCTTAGTGTAGGTTCTTGACGTAACGCTTCCTTCGTAAACACACAGGTACCACATGCTACATCAAGCACACGTTGGTGAGGACCAATATTCATTGCTTTTACAGAGAATTTGCGCCAAAAATAATCTTGTCCAAAGCTTAAGACTGTATTCATTAAATCATAGTTTTTTGCAATATTAGAAAAAACACCTTGTACAAATTGCTCTTTATCGGCATACGTTTTAAATTCTTTAGTATTCATTATGGTCCTTTCACTAATCAAGAACTATATTCAAACTCTTTACTCGCATAGTATATCATACTATGCCCCCTATCAAAAGAATCCTATTATATATACTATATATAGTAATTATGTAATAAGCACATATTTAGTTAAAACCATATATTCACTACTATTAAAATTATCATATTACAAAATAAACATCGTTATCAATCACAGTAGATCTAATTTAACTATATATAAATGACTATGATATTATCTATTGCCACCATCCTGTGTTCGTTGTATAATGACATATGTCCATGACGAAAAGATATCTTTTCCATGGTCTTTTATTAGTTTTTATTAAGTATTGGAGTGTACTATGAATCGATTTGTAAAATCAATCAATAGAGTCAGTCTAATCCAACAAATTATCATAGGTTTGATTATTGGTATTTTGACAGCTCTATACGTGCCAGAATTGGCAAATGAACTAGCTTTATTAGGCGTTCTCTTTGTTGGTGCTTTAAAAGGGATTGCACCAATCCTTGTATTTTTCCTTGTTATTGCAGCTATCAGTAAACATCGTTCTGGTCAAAAGACTGGGATGGGATCTGTAATCACATTATATTTATTAGGTACATTCCTTTCTGCAGCACTTGCTGTAGTGGTAAGCTTTATGTTCCCTACTACATTACACCTTGCAGCTAGTGCAGCTGATGCTGCTCCACCACAAGGGATCGTAGAGGTTATGAAAACACTTTTAAAAAATATTGTTGATAACCCTGTGAAAGCCTTAATGACCGCTAACTATATCGGTATTTTAGGTTGGGCACTTATCATTGGCGGTGCTTTACGCCATGCACCAATGAATACTAAAGAAGTAATGGAGTCTATCGCTCAAGCTATTACAACTGTAGTAGGTTGGATTATCCGCTTTGCTCCTCTAGGTATTATGGGTCTCGTAGCTGACTCTATCGCTACTAACGGTATTGAAGCTTTAATCGGCTACTTCCAATTACTCGTATTACTACTTGGTTCTATGATTTTCGTAGCATTAGTAGTAAATCCACTTCTATCTTTTGTATACCTTCGTCGCAATCCATATCCATTGGTATTTAAATGTTTGCGTGAATCTGCTATCTATGCGTTCTTTACTCGTAGCTCTGCAGCAAACATTCCTGTTAACCTTGATTTAGCAAAACGTTTAAAACTTAACCCTGATATGTATTCCGTATCCATTCCATTGGGTGCTACTATCAACATGGGTGGTGCAGCGATCACAATTACAATTATGACATTAGCTGCTGCACATACACTTGGTATCGTTGTAGATGTCCCTACAGCAATCCTTTTATCTGTCATTGCCACAATCGGTGCTTGTGGCGCTTCTGGCGTTGCTGGTGGTTCCCTACTTCTAATTCCTCTAGCTTGTTCTCTATTTGGTATCTCCAATGATATTGCAATGCAAGTTGTAGGCGTAGGTTTCATCATCGGTGTTTTACAAGACTCCACAGAAACAGCTCTTAACTCCAGTACAGACATTCTCTTCACAGCTACTGCAGATTATGCAAAACGTGGCTACCATGAAAACTGGAACTAACATCTAAAGGCGGTCCTTCGGGACCGTCTTTTTTTGTGCTCAATGGATAGAAAATCAGCCATCTATATTGATTTTCTTCAATATAATGTTATAATAGAGTTAATGATAATAACTATTAATAGATATAAATAGAAAGGAATCAACATGAAACAATACGATATTATTGTAGTTGGTACAGGTGGTGCAACCATCGTAGCTGATGCTGCTATCAAAGTGGGTAAAAAAGTAGCTATCATTGAAAAAGGTAAATTTGGTGGCACATGCCTAACTCGCGGTTGTATTCCTACAAAGGTTATGGTTACAGCAGCCAATGCGATCCAAGAGGTAGAAGAATTCAAAAAAATCGGTATTAATGTTAGCGATGCTACTATGGACTGGGACACTGTTTCTAAACGTACATGGTATAAAATTGACGAATCCGCAGGCATCTACGATTATTACAACGCTTTCGATAATGTTGACGTATACCGTGGTGCAGCTAGCTTTGTATCCGATAAGGTTATGAACATTCATCTCAACGATGGTTCTGGTACTGTAGAAATTACGGCCCCTACTATTGTTCTTGGCACGGGCGGTTATAGTAATATTCCGAATGTACTAGGTTTACAAGAGGCAGGCTATCTTTCTAGTGAAAGCCTCTTTGGCGATAAATTCCCTAAACAGCCATATAAATCTCTTGCAGTACTCGGCGCTGGCCCTATCGGTGTAGAATTCGGTCACGTTTTTGATGCTGCTGGTACTGAAGTTACCATCATTCAGCATAATGTACGTCTTGTACCTAAGGAAGACCAAGAGATGTCTGAACATCTTCTCCAAAACTATCGTGCTCGTGGCATCAATGTTATATTGAACCAAGACACTGTTGAAATTCGTCAAGAAGACGGCCTTAAGGTAGTAGTCACAAAAGATCGTACTACAGGTGAAATCACAGAAACTAAAGTTGAAGAAATTCTCGTAGCTGCCGGTATTCGTCCAGCAGTTGAAGAATTACACCTCGAAAATACAGGTATTGAAACATTACCAAAAGGCTGGATCAAAACAAATGAATTCCTTGAAACATCTGTAGATGGTATCTATGCATTAGGTGATGTAAACGGCGAGCCTGCATTCCGTCATCGCGCAAACTATGAAGCAGATATTATCGCCCATAATCTATACTTTGCAAAAAACGAAGAAGATTTCCGTTGGGCACGCTATGATACATTGCCAAAGGTTACCTTTTCCTACCCTGAAATCGGTAGCGTAGGTCTTACTGAAGCAGAAGCTATTAAAGCTGGTTATAATGTAGGCGTAGGTAAAAACTACTACTCCTCCACAGCTAAAGGTTATGCAATGGGTATTAATCCTGGTGATGTAAATGATGGCTTTGTAAAAATCGTAGTCGATAAAGATACAAATCATATCCTTGGTATGCATGTAACAGGCCCTCAAGCCTCCATCTTATTCCAACCTTACGTTAACCTTATGAATAGCGGTGTAACACCATTGACAGCTATTAATGAAGATATCGCTTCTGAACGTACAAAACGATTACGCGAAAGAGGTATTACTCGTGAAATGGATCCTAAATCCGTTATCACCGTTGGCGAAACTATGAGTCCACACCCTTCTCTTGTAGAGGTAATTATGTGGACACAAGTATACTACGAACACCGTTGGTAATACTAACTACATAATAACTACATAATAACTACATAATAACTACGTAATAACTACGTAATAACAATGTAATAACGACAAAAAGGACTGTGTATAAACACAGTCCTTTTATCATGTCGAATATTCTAAATGGATTAACGGCCCATATCAATGGTATTATCCCAAATAATATTTGTTCTGCGACCATCGAAGCCTTGATCTGGTTCAGGAGGTAATTTACTAGATTTAGTTTGACCTACATAAGCACCTGTTTCAGCGTCTATAGTAACTACAGTCTTTTTACCGTCTTGATGCATTGTCATATAGTATAGGATTTTACCTTCATGAGCTTCAATTTTCCAGCCTTTTACAACTGCATCAGCACCAAGTTGTTGTTTTGCAACGCGTTCAGCTTGAGCTGCTTCAATTACTTTATCCTTATTGAAGATCTCACCAATAACTTTTTTAGGTTTGCCACCCTCTTCCATATCGGAAGTATTACCAGTGATTACGTCTATTTTCATTTTGTATTGATGATATTTACTATAGCCTACTACTTTGTAACCATAGTTCAAATCATTGGAGTTAAGCTCTACAGAATGTAGTGCTGCATTAGGATAGCGATTTTGGAAAATAGTACCAATTTTACTCATAGTCATAACCATGGATTCGCCTGGTGCACGTTGTACAGAAATATCAGTACTTGTTTCAGGTTTTGTTTTACGCGCATCTGCTACACTTGGTGTAGCAACGGACAATACGCCAACCGCCAATACACCTGTTAATGCCATAGAAATTAACTTTTTATTCATTACATATCCTCCTACTATATACAATGCTTTCACCAATAGTAAAAGTCATCTGTATACTAGAATTACTATAAGTTCGTGCTATATACAACAGCACACAAAACATACATAAATAGATATATTATTTAGACAATATACTATAAACCTTCATTTGATGCAAGTCGATCATCTACGTCAGTCATGAGCAATTTGTAGCATGTAGCCACCAACGGTACGCCAATCAACATGCCCGTAACGCCCATTAAACTACCGCCGACGATAACTGCGGCAAATACCCACAAACCAGGCAAGCCAACGGAATTGCCTACGATCTTAGGATAAATAAAGTTACTTTCAATTTGATGAAGCACTTCTAAGATAATCACATAGATCAATGCATCCATAGGGCTTACAGTGAGTAAGATAACTGCACCTATCACGCCACCCACATAAATACCTAGCAATGGAATTAATGCAGTAAGGCCGATAACACAGGCAATTGTAGTGGCATATTCAATATTGAATGCCCATAGTGAAATACCAACCATGATACCTAAAATCAAGGCATCTATGAACTGACCTACAAAGAAGTTACTGAACGTTTGAACAGCAACACGTGTAACATAACTAACACGATTAACCCACTCATCAGATGCATAGGCTTTTAAAATACGTTTGCCTTGCATCATAAGGCGCTCTTTATCGAGCAGCATATAAATGGCAAAAATCAAACCAAGGCCTATATTTAAAGTCCACGATAAGGCTGTTCCCATCGCATTCACGAGGTATGTACCACCCTTTGTGCCCCACTCGCGCGTATACTTAACAATACTTTCACCACTCAAGGTATCCATAAGTGTTTGATTGGATGCCATCGGAATCGTTTCTGTAAGATGTTGCATCCAAGATTGGAAGTCTGTATATAACTGCGGTGAAGAAGCCACGATGATCGACATGGAGTGAATCAATTGTGGAATCGCCATGCGAGCAATAAAATAGACGATAGCACTGATTGTGACAAAGGATAAAACGAGGCTTAAAGGTCGTCTAATTTTATTTTTCCAACCTGTTTTACTCTTGGGCCACAGCCAGCGTTCATAACGCACCACTAGAATATCTAGCACAAATGCGATACAAGCACCTACTATAAGCGGAACAAAAGCAGTAACGACGGCATCAATAGCATTAGCAATATCGCTGATACGCAGTGCCATCATAATCATAACACCCGCCAATATTATAGCCCCTATGAGCGGTTTATAATACTTAAATCTTTTCATATATAACCTACTTTACTATACTCACAATGCATACATTACCAAAACTTAATGAACATTGTATGACCTACGATTGTATGCAAGCTTAGTATAACACAAAAGTCCACCTTATCACATGCTCGGTCCCCCGATGAACACGAGAGCATGATAGAAGGTGGACTATATTGTATGTCTAATCTAAATTAGATTGAAGATTAGCGATGAATGTAAACGTCTACACGACGGTTTTCAGCTTTACCTGCTGCAGTGGAGTTAGTTGCAACTGGTTTAGTGTCGCCATTAGCAATACCGATTAAACGATCAGCAGATACGCCGTTGTTTACTAAGTATTGAGCTACATATTGTACGCGGCGTTCAGACAAGCCAACGTTGTATTGAGGAGTTGCGTCAGTATCAGCATTACCCAACAATTTAACTTGGTCTTGAGAGTATTGGTTAGCAGCATTTACAGCAGCTGTTAAGTTTGGATATTGGTCTGCACGAGCTACATCTTGGTCGGAATCGAAGTAGATGGAGTCTACATAGTAATCCAATTTAGGAGTTTTGTATACAGGAGCTTCTACTACAGGAGCTGGAGCTGGAGTGTATACAGGTGCTGGAGCTGGAGTTGCTACAGGAGCTACTGTTTTGTGACCACCGAAACGGTAGGACAAACCAACTACAGGACCTTGGAAGGAGATATTTTCATTATCTGCATGTTTTGTATTGATATAACGGTAACCAGCATTGATATCCAAGTCTTCGTTTACTTTGTAGCCTAAGCCAGCTTCCCAAGTGGAAGTTTTCTTAGTACCTACACCAGCTTTACCATACACTTCTACTTTAGAGCCAAGGTTAGCTTTACCAATTACACCTACTTGTGCAATATTGTTAGTTACAGAATAATTATCATTATGAATTCGTGCATAACCACCATATACTGCAACATTTTTGTTCAAAGAACGAACTAAGTTCAATTCATGCATATCAGTATCAAGATGTTTAGAATTCAAGCCATGGTAACCATATTGAATGCCAGTTTTGTTAGACAAACCATAAGTCAAACCACCATCAAAGTTCCATTTGTGAGCATCTTTAAAACCTTCAGTTTTAGTTTCAACATTTGCTGCACCAAGATCAACTTGGAATTCACCTTTGTTGAATTGAGTTTGTGGAGTTGCGCCAGCTACGGATACGCCTACAGCAGCAACTGCCAATAAAGCTAATAATTTTTTGTTCATTATAATTCCCTCCAATAACAGCCTAAACAATACACAGGCCTTTGGCAATAATATATTTTCATTTTACACAATTTTTCGATAAATCTCAATATTTTTTATGAATTTATTATGAAAAATTCGAATTTTATCTATATGCAGATGTTATATGTTTTATATTCAAAAAAGAAAACGCCTACACTCGTAGGCGTTATATTTAAATTAATTATCTTTCACAGAGAACCATGCACGATGGAATACAGCTGCAATCGCACCACCTACTAAAGGAGCAACGATGAAGAGCCATACTTGAGCCAATGCTTCACCACCTGTGAATACAGCTGGAGCTAATGCACGAGCTGGGTTTACGGATGTACCAGTCAATGGAATACCGATCAAGTGAACCATTGTCAATGTAGCACCAATTACAAGACCTGCAAGAGCAGATGTTTTTTCACTAGCTGTTACACCAAGAATTACAAGTACAAATACAAATGTAAGGAATGTTTCCACTACAAATGCACCGCCCATAGAAAGGCCCACAGCACTCAATGTACCATAGCCATCAGCACCAAAACCAGAAAGTGTTTCAGAACCATTTACGACTACACTCAATAAACCTGTACCTGCAAAAGCACCAATAACTTGAGCTACTACATAACCAGCAAAATCCTTAACGGACATACGGCCAGAAAGCCATACACCAATGGATACTGCAGGGTTTACATGGCAACCAGATACGTGACCGATTGCATATGCGCCAGCAACGATTGTCAAACCGAAAGCCAATGCAATGGCTACAACGCCCAAGTAACCTAAACCTAGACCACCAGTAAAACCGCCTGTTACAACAGCAGTGCCAGTACCAAAGAATACCAAAATCATTGTGCCAATAAATTCAGCAATATACTTGTTCATGTTCTTTCTCCTTACAAAACCTTTATGAACTAAAAAGGCATGATCCCTCTCTTAGGGTTATTCATGTTACTCTCATTAGTATAAACATTTTATAAATTATGTCAACGACTTTTTTCGATATAATTTTACAAAATGTTTTTCTATAATGAGATGTTAATATCATGATTTTCATCACACAATAAATTCTATAGAATGTGTTATACTAGTGATGCATATTTTGTAGAGATTTCTATTGTAAATAGTACTTATATAGGAGAAACCATGAGTAAAACAGCTTATATTGTACGTCATATTAACTTTGAAAATGCCGGTATTTTAGATTCAGTCCTTATTGATCGAGGGTTTGAACTAACATACATTGAGGCCCCCCTTGCCAATTTCGAACACTATGATGCGACAGAGGCTGATTTAATCATCGTTTGCGGTGCCCCTATTGGCGCGTACGATGAAGAGCTCTATCCTTTCTTAACAGATGAAATCAAATTTATTACAGATCGTATAAATAGCCAAAAACCATTACTAGGCATCTGTTTAGGTGCCCAACTCATATCCCGTATTATGGGCGGTCACGTAGGGCCTATGAAACATGGCAAAAAAGAAATTGGCTTTGGACCGCTAGAATATACACCTGAAGGGGCTTCCTCCCCTCTAGCATTGCTTGGTAATGTACCTGTCCTTCACTGGCATGGTGATGAATTCGAAATTCCTAAAGGTGCAGTGCGTCTTGCTAAAACAGAGCTATGTCCAAATCAAGCATTCTCCGTAGACACTCATATCCTAGCACTTCAATTCCATATGGAGGCTGATCCTGCTGTAATTGAAAGTTGGCTTGTAGGCCATTGTGCAGAGCTTTCTAATGCAGGTATCGACATTCCTAAACTAAGAGAAGATGCAAAACACCTTCGTCAAGAGTTGCCTGCTGCTGGTAAAGCCGCTTGTATCGCTTGGCTTGAACAAAATCATTTATAAAACAAAAACCGCCTTAGTTGAACTAAGGCGGTTTTTGTTTGTTTCTTATATATATCCCTTACATATATACATGAAATCATAGATTTCTGGTCCGATAACACATTCCCCAATGTGTCATTTTTTCCACATTTCGTATTGTACATCAAACAAATTGAATATGCAAGAATTTTTTCATAAACCCTTCACAAATTATTTTAATTTTTTCAATATAGAAAGTGATGAGCAGTAGAAAAATGGAGAGATTATCTACGCCAAAGCTCTATATCGAATATTATAAACATTAGGTTTTATATGAAAAAATACTATTTAAATGATAGTCAAAGTTAATATTCCTGTCATTTCCATGTGAGATTAAACTATCTTATGCTGCCATGCCCCACGAATAAATCGTACGTAAGAACAACATAAACGAAGTGACTGATCAAAGCATAAAGATAACCATGCCCCTAATAATCCTAAGCCAAAGGTAATACACAATAGGTAAGTAATAATAGGTCGTATTATAGCCACACTAACAAGGGAGTATTTCATAATATAATAGGTATCCCCTGCCCCTTTTAGTACACCAGAGTATACTTGTTGCAACGCTTGCGGGAATGCAGCAATAGCCATAATGCCCATTAAAGCTCCCGCTAACGTAACCACTTCACTTTCACGTGTATACAACTGTACTAAGAGATCCCCAGGGCCAATAAATATGAGAGCACTTACAATACCTACTACTAGACCAATGCGAGCACCAATTTTACCATAGGTCTTCGCAATATCTGGCCGTTTATGTCCAAGACTCTGCCCCGTATGAGACGCACCGGCAAAGCCGAGGCCCATCGCAAAGTAATAGAATATATCCATCAAATTCATACATACATAATGTGCTGCTAAAGGTACGGCCCCTAAGGAGGCAACGATCATAGTGTACGTATACATACCAAAACGTTCAAAGAACTGCTCCCCTAGTGAACTACCACCAACGTGGAACATGGTATGTAACACCGTTCGTTCAAACTTCCATTTTGAAGGATGCCTCAAGGTTAATCCCGTAGTCGTATGTTGTGAAATCGTACGCAGTAATAATAGTGCAATGACAGCACTACTGATCATTGTAGAAACGCCAGCGCCCATAACACCGAGTTCAGGGAAGAAACCAATACCATATATTAAGAAGAAGTTCATTATAGTATTTAGTATATTCCCTACTACATTGGATTTAAAAATAACCTTTGTATTGCCATACCCGATAAGAGCAGCCCCTACAATTTGACTAAAGGATTGGAATATAAGACTAATAACGATAAACCGACCATACCAAACAGCGGTCTCAATATAGCCATCTTCCGCACCTGTAAAACGTAAAATATGCTCTAAATTAAAGAAACATATGGCCAATAAAGGTGCATAGATCAAGAAGTTCAACAGGATGGACTGCTTAAGAACAGCATTCATACCATCCACTTCACCCTCACCATGGCGACGAGCTATAATCGCTGTAACTGCAATGGATAAGGCTCGGCAGAATATGAGCATTACCATCTCTGGCTGTCCCATGATACCTACTGAAGCAAGTGCGGATGCCCCTAACGCACCAACCATCGCTAAGTCTATGGCAGTCATAAACTGTAACATCAAGCCTTGTAATGTAGCGGGCCAAGCTATTTTTAAATAACTACCATACAGCTGCTTAGTGGTTCCTATAGGCCCCAATCGTTCTATAGCAGGCAGCATAGTATCAACAGAAAGCCATCGTTGTATGCGGTCTAACATAGTAACTCCTATTCATGCAAGATCGTACAAGGTGGAGCAAAATTCTTAGCCCCTAATATCTTCTGTATTATATCACAACAATACATGAAAAGTCATTCATATATTATATTTTTATTTAATAATCTATATCAAAATAGCAAAAGAACCCCTTACCTACCCACTTATACCCATAAGGGTATAAACGTGATAAGTAAGGGGTTTCTTTTTAGAACTCAAATTCTTTAAAATGATTATTATTGAAATTATATCTCACTAAAACAGAAGAGGGGTATTTCAAACAAACCTTAAAAGACTAGAGTGTTAAATTACTCAGTACCGATTATCTTACTATATACTGATTAACCTTTAGCTGCTAACAATTTGTCCACTGCTGCGCGCAAATCATCTAAACCTTGTTTTGTTTCAGCCAATTCTTGACGTTGACGTTCATTTTCAGCTTCCAATGTATTTAGACGAGCTGCTTGATCAGCAATAACATATTTTTGTTCAGCATTTTCCTTCTTGAGGCTAGATACCTCATCTTGCATTACATACACAGAGCTAATAGGGCCTGCTTTGTAACGGTCAGGAATATTTTTCTTTTCTGGGCTAGAACCAAATTTATGAGTTACGCCAGCATTCACCATATTATGGTTGCCACCAACGGAAACACCTACGTTGAACATAGTATCTTCGTTAGTGTAATGCGCAAGACCAAGAGCTGCTGCAGTTTCACCACGGTAGTTGCCTACGCCCGCCATAATTTGTGTCGGTTCTAATGGATCATATTGAATTGGTTTCAACGCTGCCATCGCTGCCGCATGAGCACCTACACGTTGTACTTCACCTGCTACTTGACCAATAGCATCACCTATTTTGGCATTAGATGCTTTCAACTGACCAATATTCACAGCATCTGTATCATCAGAACCAGGTGCTACACCCTTAATTTGGTTATTGCCATTATTGAGGCCATCCTTAGTCAAAGATACAGGGCCTGCATTAGGGTTATTAGGATTTGCACTACCTGGTGTAATTGTTATACCATTGCCATTTGTTACAGTTGTATTACCTGCTGCATCTTTAAATGTAGCAGACTTCATATCTGTAAGTTCAGGGTTCACTGCATAACTAATTGTTTTACCAGCATGGCTGACCATCATGTTATTACCCGCTTTGAAAGTAAGCGTTTCATTTGGTCTAATTTTCTCAGGAGTTGCACTTGGTGTGTTATTCACGCCAGAGCCTTCTGTACCAACAGTAGCATCCCAGCCTGCATTAGCTACAGCAGATTGTACTTGATCTTCAGTGGCTGCACGGCCAGATGTAATGTTATTAGGGTCCCATGTTTTATTGGTTAAGCCTGTTACAACACCATCTTTACCATTTACAGCAACAGGATTATTACCACCTGTAGTAATGATGCCATCTTTACCATCAATACCGACTGTACCGATAGCTGCCTTACCATCCTTACCATTAAGGGCAATTTTATCTGCTACTTTCACAGAACCATTAACGCCATCAATAGCAACAGCATTTGTACCATCACCAGCTTTAATAGTGCCATCTGTACCATTAATTGCTACAGCATTACCATCTTTACCGGCTTTGATAGTGCCATTTGTACCATCTACAGTAATCGCTTTTATTGGATCAGCTGCACCTAAGGTAATCTTATCATTCAACTTGTTATCGTAAATGATATGTCCATCTGGAGCAGTGGTTTTAGTCAACACAATATTACCTGTCGTATTATCGGCGCTTTCACCACCATTAGCAGTCAACTCAGTCGTTGCCGCCTTAGTCTTAGCATCTAATTGGCGTACATTAACAGCATCTGTATCATTTGTACCATCAGCTACATTAACAATCTTATTATTGCCATTATCAAGACCATTACCCGTTAAGGACACTGTATCTTTACCAGGTTTTGTAATTGTTACACCATCCTTAGTGAAAGTAGCCTTGTTGCCAGCAGCATCCGCCACAGTTGTACCAGTCGCTTCAACCTTAGTAGTATCGCCTGCTGCATTTGTTACAGTTGCACCAGTAGCAGCAACATTTGTTGTATTACCTGCTGCATCTTTAACAGTTGCACCTTTAGCGTCTACCTTAGTTTCATCACCAGCCGCATTTTTCAATGTATTGCTAGTCGCATTAGATACATTAGAATTACCTGCATTATCTGTCAAGCTATTGCTTGTAGCATTAGACACATTAGAGTTACCCGCATTATCTGCCAATGTGTTATTAGTTGCTGTTGCAGTATTCGTATTACCATTTGGATCTGCAATCGTATTAGATGTTGCATTCGATGTGTTTGTATTGCCTGCACCATCATTAATCACATTTTTATCTGCTGTGCTTGTATTCGTTTTAGCACCATCAGTGATTGTAGTACCCGCTGCCGTAGTGGCTGTGGATTTTGTACCATCTACAACAGTGTTACCAGCCGCGTTAGATGTATTCGTTTTACCACCATCAGTTTGAACGATACTATCGCCTTTGATAACAGTTGTTTTTCCACCAGTGGCATTGAATATAGCAGATTCCATATCTTTAAGATTTTTATTCAAGGAATATGATAATGTTTTACCATTTTGGTCAATAATGAGGTTATTGCCAGCTTGTAATTGAACCTCTTCACCACTAGAGATCTTAGTCTTAGCTGAGCCATTAGCTTCACCAGTGGAACCAGCCACTGTACCAGAGTTTATATTCCAACCAGCACCTACTGCATCAGATACTTGTTGTAATTGATCTTCTGTTGCAGCTCGACCAGACACAGCTTTTGTAACACCTGGTGTCCATGCTGTATTTGTTAAACCAGTAACAGTACCAGCAGCACCATCTAATTTAACAGTGTTAGCACCACCTGTAGTGATTGTGTTATTCACACCATCTACAACTGCAGAACCTGCTGTTACCTTTCCTGCAGTACCATCAATAGTCACCTTATTAGCACCAGTACCTGTTGTGATTGTATCTTTCGTGATAACTGTGCTGTTACCAGCGTTATCTTTAACAGTTACAGTGCTAGCAGTTGCTTCGGTAGTATTTGTACCATCGGTAATTGTATTGGATGTCGCATTGGATGTATTTACATTACCATTGCCATCATCAATTACATTACTATCTACAGTAGTCTTATTAGATTTTGCACCATCAACTAATGTGTTTTCATCAACTGTATTGACGTGTTTGTTGGGGTCTCCTAGTACCCCATCCTATTGTAGT
>CABTYY010000029.1:0-16387 GCA_902489125.1 uncultured Veillonella sp. | reverse complement strand
TATTTTTTATTTTAAAGGAGTGATTTTATGCCACTTATTGACTTAGCGTTAGTCAACGATGTATGGACCTTGAAACTGTCCATGATTCAAACTGTAGGCCTCGCTGTAATCACGTTATTCATTGGTACTTGGATTAACAAGCATTCCAAGTTCTTACAACGTATGTGTATGCCTGCACCAGCTGTAGGGGCTTTGCCATTTGCATTCTTAACTGCCATTCTTTCTTACTACAAGATTTTGAACATTACCTTTGAAGGTTCCCTACAAACATTCTTAATGCTTGCCTTCTTTACCACTATCGGTTTGATGGCTTCTTTGAAAGTCCTCAAAAAAGGCGGTATCTTCATTATCTTCTTCTTCCTCGCTTGTGCAGTATGGATTGTTGTACAAAATACAGCAGGTATTATGATTGCTAAAGCTTTAGGTATTGAACCAATCATCGGTATTATGGCTGGTTCCGTATCCATGATTGGTGGTCTTGGTACTGCTGGCGCCTTCGGCCCATATTACGAACAATTGCTTGGTATCCCTGGTACAGCATCAGCAGCGGTTGCAGCCGCAACATTCGGCATGGTAGCTGGTACAATTCTCGGTGCTCCTGTAGGTGAACGCATTATTAAAATGCACAAAGTTAAAACACCTTACGAAAATCCTGAGTTAATGGAAGATGAAGGCATCGACATGATCGAAGATCACGTTGAAAGTGGTGGCAAACAATTTAATTCTCAAGACCTTTTAACAATCTGTATGTGGATTGGCCTTGCATTAGGTATCGGTACTATCGTAAGTGCTGGTTTGTCTATCTTAACTCCACTACCTGCGTACATCGGCGCAATGATTTGTGCAGCTGTAATCCGTAACTTTGGTGATTTCACAAAAGCTTACAAAATCAACGATGCAGCTCTTGATGCAGTATCCAATGTAGCATTATCTCTATTCGTAACTATGGCTATCAATAGCTTGAAACTAGTTCAATTAATCGATCTTGCTTTACCACTTATTACAATCTTAGTTGCACAAATGGTACTTATCTGTGTATTTGCATACCTTATCTACTTCCTATTTGGTCGCAACTACGATGCAGTTATGCTTGGTTCTGGTGCCATCGGCTTCGGCTTAGGCGCTACACCAAATGCATTGGTTAATATGTTATCCTTAGCAAGTAAACATGGTCCATCCCCTCGTGCATGGCTTGTAGTTTCCTTGGTAGGTGCATTCTTAATCGACTTTGCTAATGCTTTCCTAATTACAACAATGGCTGGCATTCTTTACTAAAAAAAAGGACCCATTCGGGTCCTTTTTTTATGAAAAGAGCTTATTAGAATGATATGTTATCAATCTAATAAGCTCTTTTACATTATTCTATTTAATTAAAGCCGCCCATGCATTGGCTACATCAGCAAACTCTTGAAGGGTAAAAGTCTCCCCTCTTCGTTGCCCATCGATATTGGCTTTTGCTAATAGCTCTTCGATTCTATCTTTTGATAATCCCGTTGTTTTCATTGTATTAGCAAATGTTTTCCGTCGTTGTGCAAAACCAGCTTTCACCACTCGGAAGAATAGTTTCTCATCAATAACATCAACAGGAGGCTTGTCACGCAATACACAACGAATAACAGAGCTCGTTACAGCTGGAGCCGGTAAGAAAGATTTAGGCGGTACATCAAGTACAATATCAGGCTCAGTATAGTACTGTACAGCTACAGACAATGCACCATAATCCTTTGTACCTGGCTTAGCCACCATACGCAAGGCCACCTCTTTTTGCACCATTACAACAAGGCGTTCTATGGGTAATTTACTTTCCAATAGAGACATAATAATAGGTGTTGTAATATAGTATGGCAAATTAGCAACCACTTTAAATGGTTTATGGTTCATAATGGTTGGCACATCGAGTTTCAACACATCCCCATGGACAATACGTACATTGTCATAGGAAGCCAATGTAGTATCTAGAACCTCTAATAAGCGACGGTCTAACTCAATGGCCGTTACATCAGCACCACTTTGTGCTAACCCCTGTGTCAATGTGCCAATACCAGGACCTACCTCTAGTACAGGTTCACCAGGTGTCAATTCCGCAGCATGTACAATTTCGTCTACAATACCTCTCTTAATAAGAAAGTTCTGCCCTAATTTCTTACTCATTTTAATATCGAAGCGTTTACATATATAATGTACTACTTCAGGGCTTGCAATTACTGATTCTAACATCTTAACTCCTATTTTAACTATTTACAGCCTCTTCAAAAGCATCTCGACTTATACCATAGTGATTTAAACGGTATAAAAACTGTTTCCCATTGCCATAACCAATGCCTAACTTAGCCCCAATAACCGCACGGCGAGCAGCACTATCAGGCATACCTGATAACCCATGACGAACTAGATCTACCATAGAAAATTCGTTAGATGATTCCAAAGATTCTACATGTAATGTGGATAAAGCCTTTCTAATGGATTCTGGAGATGCTTGTTCTATGCCAATATCATCATTTGCAAACGCTTCATCACGAGGGACAAAAGCATGCTGTGCATTAGGGAATTTTTTTGTTAATACACGACGAATTCTCTCCCCTGCTGTATCAGGATCGGTTAATATGATAATACCTCGCTTTTCATAAGCTACACGAATCATATCAATAACACCTTTACGAAGTGTAAAACCCTCTGTAGCAATACAGTCTGCTTCTACGGCTTGTGCAATACGTTGTATATCAGATTTTCCTTCTACTACGATGACTTGTTTAAGCATAGGTCCTCCTTTATTCTATTAGTACATTGTAACATATATATAACATTGCTTAAATACTTATAATCGAGTAGTATAGGTAGTGTAATATATAAAAGGAGGCCATTATGACCTTACAACAATTAAAGTATGTCACAACAATTGCAAATATAGGCAGTATTAGTGAAGCTGCTAAGAGACTCTTCGTGTCTCAACCAAGTCTAACAAAGGCTATTAAGGAATTGGAAAAGGAAATGGGCATTACCATTTTCGACCGTACCAATAAAGGGATTACTGTTTCTAAAGAAGGGGAACGTTTCCTCGGCTATGCACGCCAAGTACTAGAGCAAGCCGCTTTATTGGAAGAGCAATATAAAAGCCAAAGCGGTGGTAAAAAACAATTCTCTGTTTCTACGCAACATTACTCCTTTGCGGTTAACGCCTTTGTAGAGCTTTTAAAAGGCGCAGGCATCGATCAATATGATGTATCCTTACGAGAAACTCAAACCTATGAGATTATTGATGACGTAGCTCATATGAAGAGTGAGATTGGATTGCTCTATTATAATGATTTTAATAGACCTGTACTAGAGAAATTAATTCACACTAATGAATTAACATTTACAGAGTTATTTACTGCACACCCACATATTTTCATAGGCAAAAACCATCCACTAGCTAATAAAAAGGTTGTATCTATGGACGAATTAGAGGAATATCCATATATCTCCTTTGAGCAAGGCGATCACAACTCTTTCTATTTCTCTGAAGAAATTTTTAGTACCGTTGTACGACCAAAACATATTCGTGTACGCGATAGAGCTTCCCTCTTTAGTTTATTGCTTGGTCTAGATGGATATACCGTATCTAGTGGTGTTATCGATGAAGAAGTAAATGGTGAGAATATTATCTCTGTTCCTCTCGCCGAAGAAGGTTTGATGCATATCGGTTACATTACCAATAACAAAATGCATCGCAGTCGTTTAGGGCAAGAATATATTCAAGCCTTAGAACAGTATGTAGGCAACTACGGTAGACATATTAAACTACCTGAAACAAAAGAATAATATTGTAGGATTCTTGATTATAGTTCAACTACTCTACATAATAGTGTAACTTTAAATAAAAGCACTCTCGATTTTGAACTGTACCTCGAAAAATTGTGTCCAATTTTTGGGGTGCAGTTCATTTAGAGAGTGCTTTTTAATATATGTAGGAAATCTAACTGCTAACAACTAAACCAAAGAAAAGCATAAGATAGAATAAGATATGCCACAACTGAGTTGATACTATATTACTTTTACATCTCGATATAACTGAAGCGCAAAAAATAACTCTCTGATATAACTTAAAACTATATACAACATTAATATATTGATATTTTTATATATGCTCATCCTTAGTTATAATAAACCTATCGAATCTATCGGTTTTACCGTTTATATAAGGAGGATTATATATGTCCAAACAATTAGCACCATTTCATTTTGATATCGTAGGTTCTTTCCTACGCCCTGCAGAATTAAAAGAAGCTCGTGAAGCTTTTACAAAAGGAAATATTACAAGAGAAGAGCTAACAGCTGTTGAAGATCGTCTTATTACAGACCTCATTCAAAAACAAAAAGCTGCAGGTCTTCCTGTTATTACTGATGGTGAATTCCGCCGTGCATACTGGCACTTAGATTTCATGTGGGGATTCAATGGCGTAAAAGAAATTGAACTTGAACACGGTTACAAATTCGTTGGTCAAGAAACAGCGCCAGGCTCCCTCGCCCTTACTGGTAAAATTACAGGTACTAACCATCCATTTGTAGAACATTTCAAATTTGTAAAACAATTTGAAGATGAACATACTACAGCTCGTCAAACAATTCCTGCTCCATCCCAATTCTTAGCCGAATTATTCCGCGAGGATAACGGTATTACAACACGCTCCTTCTACCCTGATTTAGAAGAATTAATTCAAGACATTGCTGCTGCATACCGTCAAGTAATTAAAGACCTCTATGAAGCAGGTTGCCGCAACATCCAATTTGATGATTGCACTTGGGGTATGTGCTGTGACCACGCTTACTGGACTGGTCGCCAAAAAGATAAAAGTGTTACTATTGAAGGCGAAACAGCTAAGTACCTACGCTTAAACAACTTAGCGCTTGAAGGTCGCCCTCATGACTTAGCGTTCACAACCCATGTATGCCGTGGTAATTATAACTCTACTTGGGCTGCTAGCGGTGGCTATGAACCAGTTGCACCAATTCTATTTGCAAAAGAAAATGTAGATGCTTACTACTTAGAATTTGACGATGATCGCTCTGGTGGCTTTGAACCATTGCGTGAAGTGTCTCCTAATAAAAAGGTCGTATTAGGTCTTATTACATCTAAACGCCCAGAATTAGAGGATAAAGAAGTTATCAAAGAACGTATCAAAGAAGCTACAAAATATATTCCGCTTGAAAGACTTTGCCTATCCCCTCAATGTGGCTTTGCATCTTGTGAAATCGGCAACCAATTGACCGAAGAGCAACAATGGGCTAAACTTGCATTAGTTAAAGAAATAGCTCATGAAGTTTGGGGTGATTAAATGAACGAACACACAATATATTTAGGGGGCGGTTGTTTCTGGGGCCTTCAAGGGTATATCAGAAAAATCTCTGGCGTGATTTCCACTGAAGTAGGCTATGCCAATGGTCCTACGGAAAATCCAAGTTATGAAGATGTCTGTCATGATAGCGGTCACGTGGAAGCACTAAAGGTTACATACGATGCAGATATACTTTCCTTAGATCACTTAATTCAATACTTCTTACGCGCTATCGATCCATTCAGCATTAATAAACAAGGTGGCGACGTAGGCATTCAATACCGAACGGGTATTTACTATATAGATAAAGCCGATAAGGCTATTATTGAAAGTACTTTAGCTCGTGCGCAATCCTTCGAAGGAAAGCCCTTTGCTATTGAAGTATTACCTCTATCTAATTACTATTCTGCAGAGGAATATCACCAAGATTACTTAGATAAAAACCCTACTGGTTATTGTCATATTCCACTAGGCCTATCTGATGAACCACTTGTAGATGATAACGCCTATAATAAACCTTCTAAGGAAGAGCTCAAGACTTTGTCTCCACAGGAGTTCGAAGTTACACAGAACTCTGCTACTGATGCGCCGTTCAGCCATGATCTAACTGATGAATTCAAACCAGGACTGTACGTAGATATCACTACAGGAGAACCCCTCTTCGTGTCCGCCCATAAATTTGAATCTCACTGTGGTTGGCCTAGCTTCACAAAGCCAATCGCAAAGGATGTTATTAAATACTATCAAGATGACTCTCATGGCATGAATCGGATTGAAGTTCGCAGCCGCATTGGTAATGCCCATTTAGGCCATGTATTTGAAGATGGCCCTAATGGATCACTTCGCTACTGTATCAATGGATCATCTTTACGATTTATCCCTAAAGATGAATTAAAAGGTACAAAGTACGAATATCTAATTCCATATATCGAAGACTAAAAAAGGACGCCTTAATCATAAGGCGTCCTTTTACTATATCTATTGTGATTACTTACTTACTGAGCTAAGTAGGTCCAATAAAAAAGAGGATATATCTTATAGATATATCCTCTAAATCATCATATTAGTCCAATACGTACACTGTAACGTCTTGGCGACCAAAGTCCATAGCCTCACCATAAGAGTCCATTACAAGGTCAATTTTGTTACCCACAATGGCACCGCCTGTATCGGCAGCAATAGCTTCACCGTAACCAGGGATAAATAAACGTGTACCCAATGGAATAACATCTGGATCAACCGCTGCAATACCGCGTACTGCAGGTACACCCGTTGCCGTAATACCAGCACCATCACCATCGCCAGCAAGGTAAGCAGAAGCTTCCATTACGATAGCACGAGATGAGCGACCAGCAATATTACGAGATGTAGTCACTTCACGAGTACCTTCTTTAATAATAGTAGGTACCATTTCGCGTTGTGTTACTTTAGATACGTCATTAGTCTTAATAACCGTACCATTACTATATAATGTTTCACGTTGCACTCGTTCTAAACCAGGTTGACCAACTTGAACAACCTCTTCTTCACCTTGTGCCATTGTATCATCTTTTTGTCGAATTACTTGAATAGCAATTTCTTGATCTACAGTAGACAAGGATCGACTAGTTACTTGTGCAATTGTAATATGTGTACCACTTAATACAGAACCATTTGCATCGCCTACTACAGCGTAGTTAGGCATTTTGAAACCAAGTTCATTAGCAACGCCTTGTGCAGTTGTTTCTGTTGTGAAAACAGCTCTAGTCTTACCATTAACAGTTACATAAACTGGAATGGCACGTACAACAGTTAATGTTGTACCATTTTGAACAGATGTTGAGCTGGAAATAACTTTATCATTTGGATTTAATTTAACCCCAGCATCGCGTACGATACCTTCGTTAGAATTTAAATGTGTTCTAACAGTGTGTGCTGCACCATCTACCATAACGGTAACGGTTTTATCATTATAAGAAAAACCTGTCATAGTTACAGCTGTTACAATCAATCCAGCAACAACAGACGAAATATATCGTTTGTGTGTCTTATGAATTCTCATATTGTAATCCCTCCTGTAATGTAATTATTCTACTACAGATAGATATAACCTGTCAAACACCAAAGGTTAACAATAAGAGGTAAACATATGTAAATGCTGACTTTTTATTAATGTAATTTTCTATATTTTTACAAAAAGTCCACTGCACACGTACATATCTATATTTTTTAATACTATACAATATATTCCGAATTGTGTACATATATACGATACCACTACCATATATAGTATGATAGGATTTTTTATAACATAAATTGTATTTTTATGTGTTTTTCAATTGTTACCAAAATTTTCTACATATCAGAAAACTTCATTTTTATCTCATTTTTAAATATGTATACATGTAAAAAAGCCTGTAAAAACAGGCTTTTTCAGTATTATATAAATGTATTAAAATTCATTATTCAACACCATGTGTGAATTTCATCATTTATTCATCTTAAACATTGGTTGTAAACGCTCAATGACGGTCATCGATTCCTTGTGTTCTCGAGCAATAGCTTCTTTCATAAGTTCCTCTTGAGCAGAAATTGGATGTTCTCTATCATTAATTTTACGATACGAGCCATCTGCTCTCATAATATGAGCTTTTAAGGTATCCTCTAAATATAAATCTAAAATACCTTTAACGCGCTCCTTATGCCGTTTATCTTCAATAGGAATCATAAGTTCTACACGTTCATTTAAATTTCTCGGCATCCAGTCTGCACTAGATAGGAATAGACTTTCATTCCCCCCATTACGGAAATAGAATAAACGATGATGTTCTAAGAAACGCCCTACGACGGAACGAACCGTTATATTATCACTAACACCTGCAATGCCAGGCCGTAGTGTACAGATACCACGAACGATAAGATCAATACGAACACCTGCAGCAGAAGCTTCATATAGTTTAGCAATGACTTCTTTATCGAGCAAGGAATTCATTTTGCCAATGATATATGCCTCTTCTCCCTGTTTTGCGAATTCGATTTCACGGTCAATCAATTCCATTATCTTTTCCCGCAAATTTAAAGGGGCTACAATAAATTTATTCCAAATTGGAGGATCGGAATAACCAGAAATTAAATTGAAGAAGCGAGATGCATCGTCGCCATATTCGTCATTACATGTGAATATGCCACAGTCCGTATACATTCGTGCTGTCTTGCCATTATAGTTACCTGTAGCTAGGTGAACATAACGCCTAATACCCGCATCTTCCCTGCGAACAACCATGGTAATCTTGGAGTGAGTTTTAAGTCCTTTCAAGCCATAAATAACATGGCAGCCAGCCTTTTCTAGACGGCGTGCCATATGAATATTATTTTCTTCATCAAACCGTGCTTTAACCTCCATAAGTACGGTTACTTGCTTGCCATTATCAGCCGCTTTTATAAGTGAAGCTATAATAGGCGAATCGCCACTGACGCGATATAATGTTTGTTTAATAGCCAATACATCTGGATCCGTAGCTGCTTGTGCTATAAATTGTTCTACCACCGCAAAAGACTCAAAGGGATGGTGAACAAATAAGTCTTGCTTTCCAATAACAGAGAATAGACTTTCCCCTTCATGATCTACTAATTCACTAGGAAGTTTAGGTTCAAATGGAGCATAACGAAGATGATCGAGACCTGGATAATTGCAGAAATCAAAATACATACGACAATCAAGATGACCATCTATACGATATACGTCCTTTGGCTCTAATTCAACACTGGTGAGTACAAAGTCTAACAGATTATCCTTTACATCACCACAAACCTCTAATCGTACCGCATCACCACGACGTCGACGACGCAAAGATGCTTCTACCTCAGAAAGCAAATCTGTTGCTTCTTCTTCATCAATTTCTAAATCCGCATCACGAGTTATACGGAACACCATAAAATCTTCTATACCATAACCTTGGAAGAATTGAATAGCATAATATGTAATCACATCCTCCAAATATACAAAGCGATGTTCCTTATTGCTACGGCTAGGTATTTCAATGATACGATTTAGTACAGACGGAATTGGTAAGATTGCGATTTTATAATCTTTTGTACCATCTGGCAATACTTGAAAAATACGTACAATGGCATTAATAGTATGGTTTGTTAAAAATGGAAATGGATGTCCAGAGTCAACGGCTAGAGGTGTTACAACCGGGTAGATATGTTCTTCAAAATAGTGCCGTAACCAAGCCTTTGATTTTACGTCTAACTGATCTGGATAGGTAAAATAAAATCCATGAGATTCTAATTCACACAATACATTCTTTAAATATGTACTTTGCATCGATACGAGGCGCTGTACAGACTCATCAATAGCCTTTAACTGTGCCTTAGCATCCATATGAGCCGCATCGTACTTAACAATACCATTAACCACTTGATGACGTAACCCAGCCACACGAATCATAAAGAACTCATCTAAATTAGAGCTAGCAATAGCAATAAATCGAAGTCGTTCTAATAAAGGAGTATTAGTATCAATAGACTCTAATAAAACGCGCTGATTAAACTTTAACCAAGATAATTCACGGTTAAAATAATACTTTGCATTACTGAACATGACGATCCCCTCCCCTTACTAGTACAATTTCCATACCAAATATCTCTGTAAAATATTCCGAATCACGGTCAAAGGTCCACCATTCTAATGAAATATCCTCATTAGTACGACAGAATACATAAAGTACATTATCTCGTTCTTCTAATGTTACTTCAGAGATTTTTTGGTTACTACCTGCATCGAGTGCACAAGCAACCCGAATGATGGCTACCAGCTTGGTAACTTGAATTTTTTGTAATTCTGTTAATGCATTGAAATATGCGTCGTCATCATTTGGAGTTCCCTTGTAGTGGTAATACACAACATTAGCAACTACTTGTTTTTCTTCTTCTGAAAGGCCAAATATATCTGTCCCCATTACAATATGATACGCATGCTCTCCATGATTTCGTAAATTAACGAACTTGCCTACAGAACAAAGAATGGCTGCAATACGACATAGATAGCCCCACCGTTCTGGTAAACCTTTATGTCGCAATGCTTTACAGAATAAGGAGCTAAATCGCTCTACCTCGGCATCATGAATTCGGTCTGTATGATATCTTGCAGCAACAGCACGCGCTAACTGTGCATTTTGTTCACGCAATTGATACATAAACGGATTATTCTCGGTTTCCACACCGTAGAACCAACTAATGCCTTGAGAGAATGAAAAGCTACTGAAAATTAATGATTTAGGTTCTATGGCCGTAATGATTTCATTAAATAAAATCATGGTAGGCATTAAAATATTGGCCTTATATTCAGGTAATTTATAACGATTCATCAACTTGGTAGCTGTCACACCGTCAAAAGAATTGATAAGCCCTTTAAATCGTTCTGGCTCAATAGTAATAATGTCTTCTTTATTATTTTCTTGTCCCATTAAATGAGTCATATATTGCGCCTCATCACCAGATAAGACGATACTATTAATATTGAAAGTTTGTAATTCTTCACGAAGGGGGCCAATCATACGATGTAAGTATTCTGTAATAGCCCTTGGGAATGATATGGAAGATCGTTGATTTCGATTAAATGACTCCATAACCCGTAAGGACCCACTATGCATATTGCGTTGGAACAATAAATTCTCACCACGCCAAACCGTTAAGCCTACCCCACCAGATGTAATATCCAAGAATAATGTTGCCTTAGTAGGATCTGTCAGTTTATATTGATGCGTCATCTTGTAATATAGCAAAGCATATTTGTAATATACCTCTTTCGGCATATCGATGACCTCAACGCGCATCCCCGTTTGAATATAGATTTGATCTAGAATACTACGACGATTAGCGGCTTCGCGTATTACGGTCGTACCATATAGTTTAGAACGACTCACGCCATAATCTGCCATTAATTGCTTATAACCTTTTAAAATATGACAGATTTCTTCAATTGTTTTAAAGCTCAAGCGAGATGTTTGAAATAATTCTTCCCCAAAGGTTACCTCCCGCGCCGCATAATCGATAACACGTACATCATCTATGCCTTTATATTCTAATATGGTAATACTCATGCTACTGGATCCCACATGTAGTACTGCATATCGTAATGTTTTTGGTAATGCCATTATGCCTCCTTACGAGATTCATGCCATTCTATTTCTAAGGATTTCTCGAATTCTTTTTTGAATGATTTTGAAAGTTTTTCTACCGCCGTTCTAGTGACACTCACATCGCGTCCTTCTAAATAGAACACTTTTATGACTACACTAGTGTATTTAATATTTACCTCTAACTGTTTGATAAATTGTTCATGGCTTTCATCAAGAGCCTCTGCAATCGCTAAAATAATAGAAAGCTTTTGACCTAATGAGCGTTGTTCTTGATCTAACAATTTACCATATAAGAAATTCTTATATTCCTTTGGCGTCAATCCATGAGAATTCATGACTAAGAATGCACTAAACGCCTGTTCAACATGAGAAATCCCATATAAATTACTATTGACGAGCATATAGCAGCCATGACGAGCATGACTATAATAATTAACTCGTTTACCTATATCATGCAACAGTCCCGCTGCAATCAAACATCGTCTAAAATTCTTATCGGCCTTATGGAGTGGCTCTAATGCATCATATAAAGTAGTAGCTAATTTCGTAATATACTTAGCATGCACGAGCTCATGCTTTGTCATACCTAATAGTACATTCTCTGCAGAATGAACTAGAATATCATCGATTATAGAATTTCCGCCTAAATAGTACTCACCGTAATAATCGTAGAATAAACCTTCACGCAAACCACAACCGCCTACAACAAGGGTCTTAGCATTTACATAGTTAAACAGCTCATCCACTATGGTGAGTCCTGCAATAATAATATCTGCACGTTCCGATGATAAGCCACTAATTTTTTTACGGGCCTCTAAGGATTTACCTTTTACATCTTCTAAGATTTCGTGAAATCTATGATATGGTAACTCATAGTTATGTAGTTTCGTAATGGGATATGATAACTTACGTTGATCTATTTTTGCAATATTACGAGCTGTACCACCTATACCTAATAGAGGTAGTTTTATATTTTGAAGCCACGTATGTTCCTTAATGGTTTTCTTTACGGCCTTCGTCATCTTCTCTAGTTCTTTAGGAGTATACTCATCACCTTTTTGATAGGTTCCTGTTAAGGTTAGAGCCCCTATAGGTAAGCTAACAGCTTTCACGATATGTCGATTTTTTACTAGCGTTACCTCTGTACTAGCACCACCTAAGTCAAAGATAATAAAATCTTTGAGCCCAATCGTATTAATAACCCCAAGGAACCCAAGGCGAGCCTCTTCTTCACCAGCAATACATTCTAAATTAAGACCAGTTAGTTCTTTTACATCTTTAATAAAAGCATCTCCATTTTTAGCTAGACGTACTGCAGCCGTAGCAACAGCTTTTATGGTATCTACCTCCATAGCGTCAGCCATATGAACAAAGCCTTTTAAAGCACGCAGAGAGCGCTCCATTGCCTCATTTGTTAACTCATGAGTGCCCCACATATTTTCACTTAAGCGGACACTCTCTTTTTCTTGATATATGAGACGATAACTACCGGTCTTAGAAATCTCATAAATGACAAAACGAACGGAGTTGGATCCTAAATCTATAAATGCAATACGTTTCATGCTACTAACCTCGACTTACTATAGTTCAGTATGAATATACTTTAGTATACCATAGAAAAACGCGATTCTCACCGCTAAGGGAGAATCGCGTTTCATAATGTATGATTCTAATGATTCTGAATAGATATCCTAAGAATTAGAACAATGCCATTAGACGTTTACAATATTTTATTTACCAGCATTTATGTTGACTAACATCAAAATTATTCAATACCAAATACACGTTTACCATTATTATAGGTAATCTCACAGAACTCATCTACATCCATACCTTTTAGTCCAGCAATTTCCTCTGCTACAAACTGAGTCCTGCTTGGGTCATTGCGACGGCCTCTAAATGGTGGTGGTGTCAAATATGGGGAATCTGTTTCAATAAGAATTCGATCTAACGGTACTTGTTTAGCTACTTCTTTAAGATTTGTAGATTTAGGGAATACTACAGGACCCGCAAATGATATGTAGAATCCTAATTTAATAGCTTCTTTTGCCATTTCCCAGCTACCAGAGTAGCAGTGGAAAATGCCCCAATTATCCTTACCTTCATTGCGCAAGATATTCATAATATCCCCATGTGCATCGCGGTCATGAATGATAATTGGTAAATCTACTTCACGAGCAAGCTCTAATTGACGAATGAATACGCGTTTTTGTGTTTCACGGTCAGAAAAATCGTAGTAATAATCTAAGCCAATTTCACCGATTGCACGTACTTTATCATTATTAAGGGCTTGATCTTTATAGAACTCATAGTCTTCTTCTGTAAAATCTTTAGACTCATGAGGATGTGTACCTACAGCGGCATATAAACAATCATACTGTTCCGCCAAAGCTAGTCCTGATTCAACAGTACCTCGGTCGACCCCTGGAATCATAATATATTCTACGCCTGCATCAAAGCAAGCTTGTAACATCTCATCACGGTCGTTATCAAAACGACCGTCATTTACATGAGCATGTGAATCAAAGAGCTTCATTATTTAACCACACTTCCTGCTGGTAAAGATTCGATATTGGTTACTTCTAAATGTTCTTCCCAATCAGATGCGGACAAAATCATACCATAAGACTCAATGCCCATCATCTTTTTAGGAGCCAAGTTAGCCAAGTAAATTACCTTTTTACCAACCATAGCTTCTGGTTCATAATATTGAGAAATACCGCTTAATACCGTGCGTTCTTCAACACCGATATCCAATACAAATTTCAATAATTTCTTGGACTTAGGAACCTTTTCACAGCTTACAACTTTTGCTACACGAAGATCTAATTTTTCAAAATCATCGTACGTAATATTTTCTTTTAATGGTGGAATATTAGATGTGTCTACAGCTTCTTCAATCTTCTCTTCCACAACAACTTCTACCATTTCAGGAATTTCAAAACGTGGATAAATAGGATCACCTTTTACAACTTTTGTACCTGTTGGAATTAAGCCCCAGACTTTTGCATCCTCAAGAGTAGCATCTGTAAAGCCTACAAGTCCTAATTGGTCCCAGATTTTTGGAGCACCTACAGGGATGACAGGGCTTACTATGATTGCAATGATACGCAATGCTTCTGCCAAGTGATACATAGCAGATTGCAAGCGCGCTTTATCATGAGCATCTTCAGATTTAGCCAATACCCAAGGCATTGTTTCATCAATGTATTTATTCATGCGACCAATAAAGGCCCATACGGATTTAATCGCTTTATTAAGCTCCATATTTTCCATAGCCGCTTCAAAATCTTTTGCAGTTTGAACGGCTAATGTGGATACATCACGATCCAAATCGTCCATATCATCGCATTTTGTAATCACACCACCATGGTATTTTTCAATCATCGCAATGGTACGGTTCAACAAATTACCTAAGTCATTAGATAAGTCCGCATTGATTTTTGTAACAAAGTTAGGCAATGTAAAGTTACCATCATTACCGAGCGTAATTTCACTCAATAAATAATAACGCAAGGAATCTGCCCCATATGTATCGATCAATGGAATAGGATCGATAACATTACCTAAGGATTTACTCATTTTAGTGCCGTCAACGATCATCCAACCGTGGCCAAATACCTTTTTAGGTAATGGCAATTCAAGACTCATGAGCATCATAGGCCAAATAATTGTATGGAAACGTACGATTTCCTTACCTACTAAGTGAAGATCTGCTGGCCAGTATTTTTTATATAATTCACCATCACCATCAAATGGAGAAAGGGCACTAATATAGTTTACCAATGCATCGAACCAAACATATACGACATGTTTAGGATCAAATGGTACCTTGATACCCCAGTCAAAGGATGTACGAGATACAGCTAAGTCTTCAAGTCCTTGTTTTACGAATTGGATCATTTCGTTACGACGAGATTCAGGTTGAATAAAATCAGGGTTTTCTTCGATAAATTTCAACCATTGATCTGTATATTTAGCGAGTTTAAAGAAGTAGCTTTCCTCTTTAACCTTTTCTACAGGACGACCACAATCTGGGCATGTATGATTTTCACCTAGCTTTTGCTCAGTCCAGAATGTTTCACAAGGTGTACAATACCAACCTTCATACTCAGCCTTGTAAATATCGCCTTTTTCATACGCTTTAGTGAAAAGCTCTTGTACTACCTTCTCATGGCGTTCATCAGTAGTACGAATGAAGTCATCGTTGGAAATATGCATTTTTTCCCACAATGCTTTAAAGCCGTTTACGATATTTGTAGTATATTCAAGAGGTGTAATACCTTGTGCTTCTGCAGCGCGTTGAATTTTTTGACCGTGTTCATCAGAACCAGTTAAGAAACGCACATCATAGCCAGCTAAGCGTTTAAAGCGCGCAATTGTATCGGCTACAGATGTACAATAGGTATGACCAATGTGCAACTTAGCACTTGGATAATAAATTGGTGTCGTAATATAATACGTTTTTTTTGTGTCTCCCATGATGAGTCTCCTTCTAACCTTCGAATGGGAAGGTTTAACGTTCTACAATATTATATACATCCCGGCGGGAAACGTTAAAACGTTTTGCCACCTGGCGAATTGCTTCTTTCTTAGGTATCCCTGTATCTACAAGGGCTTGTACAGCATCTACATACGATACTGGTTCACCCGAAACTTCACTAGTATCGGACTCAATCGTATCAGCGCCACCTACGATGAGAACAAATTCCCCTTTATAGGTGAGCTGATCCAAATCATTTACAAGGTTTTCCAAATCGGTGCGCACAAAGGTTTCAAACTTCTTCGTCAATTCCCTTGCCACCGTTATGGATCGATTCCCAAAGGCTTCATACATATCTTGTAAGACCTCTTGCAATCGGTGGGGTGCTTCATAAAACATCAAGGTGCCCGTTACTTGTGAAAGTCGTTGTAATTCTTCAACTCGATGTTTACCCCGCTTCGGTA
>CABTYY010000028.1:0-17507 GCA_902489125.1 uncultured Veillonella sp. | reverse complement strand
TGATGATTAGGATAGGTGTAAATGATTAAAATGTTCATGGCTAGTTCCTTTCTAATTAATTATCGTTGCTTGAGAGAATCTGTATAATAAAATGGTATCTATATTAAGTTAAAGTCTAGTGAAGAGCATCTATTTTGAAAGTAAATGATGATAGAATTTACTAAGGATGTATTGTTAATTCCTTCTATTTGCAGGTGTTACCATAAAAGTTTATAGTATAGGCATGTGATGGATATAGTCACATGTCTATTTTTTATAAGGAGGACGCTATGCAACACGTTCAAACCCGCAGTACTACGTCCGCGTTAGTACTCACAGCCGTATTGATTGCCCTCGCAACATTGTTTACCATGTACACGAAAATTCCAGTACCTGGCATTCGCGGCTATTTCAATGTTGGAGATGTCGTTATTATGACGTCAGCTCTATTATTAGGTCGAAAATATGGCGCCTATATTGGTGCTATCGGCCCAGCGTTAGCTGATTTATTCCTCGGCTACGCAGTCTTTGTACCAATCACCTTTGTGGTGAAAGGCATTGAAGGCTATCTTGTCGGTACTGTCTATAACCATAAGACAACTACCTCTGCCTTGGTAGCAACTATCGTAGGTGGTATTATCATCGTAGCAGGCTACTTTATCGCCGAATACTTTGTATTCGATCCAGGCGTAGCCATTGCCGGTATTGTAACTAATACCATTCAAGCTGTTATGAGTGTAATTATTAGCATGATTTTATATGCCATCTTGCGTAAACGATTGGGATAGGATTACTGATTCACAATTCATATACAAATTATGATATAATTTGTATATGAGGAGGTGCTTTTATGGGGTTATTACGTGAAAGTATTCGACCATCGTCGGATTTAAGAAATAAATATAATGAAATCTCTACAGTTTTAAAAACAAGGGATGAAGCTTGTATTATGACAGTGAATGGCCGTGGTGATACGGTATGTATGGGATATGAAACCTATAATAAATTGAAAGCACAGATAGAATTATTAGAGGCTATTGCATTGGCTGAGGAAGACGAACGAAAAGGTAGAATGGGTCCTATTGAGGATACTTTTATCAGCATAGAACAGTTGTTAGCTGAGGCCGAATAGTTATGGAAGACGCTGCTTATCGTATCATTATTATGGCACAGGCCGATCAGGCATTGCATCATATTGTTTTGCATGTAAAGCAATCTTTTTCCAATGAAACTGCCAAGTCTATTTATCAAGAGATTAAGGATAGAATTCTTTTATTAGCGGATAATCCTTATATGGGCATGATTCCAAGACATACTGTTTTACGTAATAAAAACTATCGTATGTTGATTATTAATAAAAATATTATTCTATATCGTGTCTTTGATGATGAAAAAGAAGTGCGCATATATAATATATTTAGTCAACGGCAAGATTATTTACAACTTCTGCAAGGATTGTAGATGTTTAGTTGATTTGGTATAAATGAATAAAGGGAGACTCCGTTGTGAGTCTCCCTTTTGTAGTTATTTCCTTTGGAGCATTGATAGTGATGATTTGTCGTAATAACGACAAATAGCCCTTCGTTACCAACTGGTAGCTGAAAACGAAAGGCCATTTCTACATGTCTTATAATGTTTTGGGATGAGCCTGACGGAACCACTCGTCGACTATCTATCTATTAATTAATTAATAGAGGGATTATCATATATAGTCAATTTGAACTAGATAAGTAAATATGACATCATTGTAAATTAATTGGAACTTGGACTGAATGGACATATTTTATTTGTTTTGTTAATATAAAACTCAATAATAATTTTATGTTGTGTGTTATGATTGGTGAAGTTTTATGGTTAGAGTTTTATATTTATTTTTATTGCTAGTTGTTTTGAGTCCTATTAATGCTTTTGCTGATTATCAGAGGGATACGTTTGATATACAACGCTCTCTTAATGAGCAGATACATTCTCAGTTAAAGGTTCCGGCTGAAGTCCTTAGAACGAAGAATGATAAAGATTATAGTTTTACATTAATGATAAGAACGGATTCTCAAGGACGTATTACTTCTGTTGAGTTAGATTCAAATGAGAATATATCTAATGATGAGATATATTCAAAATTAGTACAGTCTGCAAAAGATACAGTTTGGAATATAGGGTATATTGATGTTAAAGAAGATCTTGTTATTTATGTTCCTTTTCATTTTATAATATCCTCTAAGGACGATGTAAATTGACAGTCTCTAGAATTCAGACTATACTATAAGTACAAAAGAGCCAGTTAACGTGTTCTAGGCGTTAGGCTCATCAAAGAATTAGGAATTTGATAAACCTAACGTGTCTAAGTATTGCAGTACTTAGTCTTAAACGTTAGGTTTATCTTATTTTGTAGCTATTTACTAGTTACTTTTTAAGAATTAACACTACGAGGGTAGCGAATAAAATTATTAATGATAATGCTTCGTATACAGTCATAATGTCACCTCCCTCGAAAAGACGGAGATGAACCTAACTCATGTTAATGGCTCTTTCGTTATTAGTATATAGCGGATTTTGAATATTGAAAAATACGAATTAATTTCGTACAACTTTTACACGAATAAAAGGGAGACTTTATCAAGAGTCTCCCTTTGTTAGTTTTAAATAGACTAATATTTATTAATAGATTTTTATTACTGTCATTCCTTAATTACAGTATGTTTCGTTCTTCAAAGACCGCTTTCACCGTGAACAGTGCGTTCAGCACGCGTGGAAATCCCGCATAGGGGATGCAGTGGGTACAGACCTCTACGATTTGCTCGGGCGCAATACCGACATTGAGTGCCGCATTGGTGTGTACTTTCAGCTGTGCCTCGCAACCGCCCAGCGTTAATAGGGATGCGAGCGTAATCAGTTCCCGTTCCTTGAAATCCAGGTTGGGGCGCGTGTAGATGTCGCCGAACAGCTCGACCAATAAATCGGCTATGGCCGGTGAAATCTCTTGAATTGTGTTATACACCTCCTCGCCGTGCAGCCCGTCAATTTGTTTCAATGTGTTCATACCGATGTTAAAACGTGTTTCTTTCATAATTATTACCTCCGTCTAGACGTATGATATATGCTCGAGTATACTTGAGGTCAAGGTGGTGAAAGTATGAAAATCGGTGAATTTTCAAAATTGGTGGGACTGTCTATTTCTACATTACGATATTATGAGGATCAAGGGTTCCTTCACATCGAGCGGCAGAACGGCATTCGCAATTACCATGCGGAGGATGTGGGGTTTGTGCAGTTTATTAAACGCTTGAAAGACATGGGAATGCCGCTTGCGAATATCAAGCGGTATGCGGATTTAAGGTATGCCGGATCTCATACGGTTCATGAAAGAATGACACTGTTACAAGACCACTATCGGTTTATTGAGGCCGAAATCAAACGATTGGAAGGCTATAAGAATAATCTAGAAGATAAGTTAGAGTTGTATGAAACTTTAATAAAGAGAAATGAGATTGATTAGGTTTTTTATTGTAGATGGTATATAGCACTTGTATCAATGTGGAGGTAGGTACCTCCTATTAATCATAATTTGACGATATATGGTATTCAACCTATAATATGAGTAGATAGCCGAGCGAGTAGAGACGTCAGGCTCATCTCAAAAAACTGAAAAAATCAGGAAATGGCCTTTTCGTTTTATCTAGCTACGAGCTGTAACGAAGGGCTATTTGCTTTTTGTAAAGCAAATAAGGGCAATAAGTGAGCCGAAAGAAATGAGAATTGTCAAAATATCTATGACAATTGATAAAATTTCAAAATCACTCATAGTTTCACCCCCTTCTAAAAAGAAGAGAGGCCCAACCTCGTCGGCTACACTATTATTATAATGCGAACTAATATGCGATACAATAAGCATTGATTAATAGAGATATAACTATTTTATAGAGTAGTTATAATGTTTTAGTGGAATAAAGTTTTATATGGTATAATACTTTCATTATGTAGTGAGAAAAGGAGATCTAAATGGCAAATTTACCTAACTGCCCTAAGTGCGGCGATGAGTACACATATGAAGATGGTCATATGTTTATCTGCCCTATGTGTGGCAATGAATGGACAGCGGCTGACGCGCAAGCTGCAGCTGAAGCAGGTATCATTCGCGATGCTAACGGCAACGAGCTAGCTGATGGCGATACAGTTGTTGTTGTAAAAGACCTCAAAGTAAAAGGTGCGGGCATCTTGAAACAAGGTACGCGCGTAAAAAATATTCGCCTCATCACTGGTGCCAGCGATGGCCATGATATCGATTGCAAAATCGATGGTTTCGGTGCGATGGCATTGAAATCCGAAATGGTTAAGAAAATCTAACTATGAATAAATCCCTACTGATTATGCATCGGTGGGGATTTTTTCGTGGTATAATCAACGTATACTGCGTGTAGCGTGAGAGTATTTAGTCGAGAGGAAACTATGTTAAAACGTGTTGTGTTACTAGCCTTATTGGCGTCTATGATGGGAACTGTTAGTTCTTTAGCGGCTGATTTAAAGCCTACAGATAAGCGTACTTATGAATTACAGCAACAAATCTCTTATAATGTCATCATTCCTAGTGAGGCTTTTAAAACGAGTGCTGACGGTACCTTGATTGTTCCAGTGGAGATTAAGACCGATGATAAGGGCAATATTGTGGCCGTTGAAGCGGGACCTAATAATTGGAAATTAGATCGAGAGGCTTACCCCATCTTTGAAGAGGCTGCCAAAGAGGCGGCTTGGAATACAAAGCATGTGGATACAGAGGAAGAGTTGGTGATAACCATTCCAGTTAGTATTGTTATGCTATCCGGTGATAAGCCTAAGAAAAAATAAAGGAGCACTTATGGAATCTACAAAAGATTTAGAGAAATACACTTACGACCTACTGGCGGAGCGTGGCGTTACGGTAGAGGATATTGCAGAGCTCGTTTTATACGTTCAAAAACCGTATATGCCGAATTTAAAGATTGAAGAGTGTCGTGAGCATGTGGCATCCGTGCTTTCAAAACGAGAGGTACACAATGCGATAATTACGGGCATTGAGCTCGACAAGTTAACAGAACAAAATAAATTGTCTCAGCCTTTGCAACGCATCGTGGCTAATGATGAAAGCCTCTATGGTATCGATGAGATTCTAGCCTTTTCCATCGTTAATCTGTATGGCTCTATAGGCTTTACGAACTATGGCTATTTAGATAAGGTAAAGCCAGGTATTATTAAGAAGCTAGATAGTGAAGAGGGCGGTCACTGTAATACATTCCTCGATGATCTTGTAGGTGCCGTGGCAGCGGCTGCAGCAGGAAAGCTAGCTCATAATGAGCCACACCGCGTACGTCATGCGTTAGCTGAGGAAAAAGAATAGATTTCTAGTATTGATGTCATTGAGTATAAAGAGTATAACTAGTATAGTGAATAAATAATTTATTACTGGTAGGTTATATACAGGAGGAACTATGCAAAAGGTTCTAGTTGTTATCGATATGCAAAAAGATTTCGTAGATGGCGCCCTTGGTTCAGCGCAAGCGCAGTTAATCGTAGATAATGTGCGCAACAAAATTGAGAACTTTGACGGGCTTATCATATTTACACGCGATACGCATGATACTAATTATCTTGAAAGCCAAGAGGGCAAGTTCTTACCTGTCACACATTGCGTGAAGAATACAGAAGGTTGGCATATTGTGCCGGGCTTAATTGAGGCTGCAGAAGGGCGTCCTATCATGAGCCCTGTATCCTTTATAGACAAGCCAAACTTTGGATCCTTTGAGCTATTATCTCGTTTGGAAGGCATGAATTCGGTAAATCCTATTGAGTCTATTACACTCGTTGGTTTATGTACAGACATTTGCGTCGTTTCTAATGCGATTATACTGAAAGCTGGCTTGCCAGAAATTCCTATTTACGTAGACTCTAGCTGCTGTGCAGGTGTGACAGAAGAATCCCACCAAGCAGCATTAACAACAATGAAAATGTGCCAATGTATTGTTGAGTAGTTATTGTGTTATAGCTATATTAGAGTGCTTTACATTGATTAATAAACATAAAGGCTATAGGAAATCCTATAGCCTTTTTCTATGGGAAAATATATTGACGATTTTCTATATGCAATACACAATAAATAAAGAATGATAATTTATATCAATTAAAATAATACCGATGCAGGTGCATCGAAATGCTTTCACAAGAACGATATAGTATTTACTATCGTTCGTGCCCTAAATTTAAGGAGGACTATTATGAAACTTTTCGAACTCGCACCATTACCATATGCTTATGATTATCTTGAGCCTGTTATCGACGCAGAAACAATGAAATTGCACCATGACAAGCACCATCAAGCGTATGTTAATAATTTGAACGCTGCTATCGCAAAATACCCTGATCTTGCATATGGCTGTGTAGACTGCATTCTCGGCGATATCGCTAATGTGCCAGAGGATATCTGTCAAGCTGTTATCAACAATGGCGGTGGTCACAAGAACCACACTATGTTCTGGGACATCATGACAAAACCAGACACTTCCAAATTGCAAGGTCCTTTGAAAGCGGCTATCGACGCTGAACTTGGTGGTTATGATGATTTTGTTGAAAGCTTCTTCGCTGCAGCAGCAACACGCTTCGGCTCTGGTTGGGCATGGCTTGTGGTAAACAAAGATGGCAAACTAGAAGTGACATCTACTGCGAACCAAGATAACCCTCTACTAGAAGGTAAAACAGCAATCCTTTGCTTAGACGTTTGGGAACATGCATATTACTTGCATTACCAAAACCGTCGCCCAGATTACATTAAGGAATTCTTCCGCGTTATTAATTGGGACAAAGTTTCTGAAAACTACGAAAAAGCATTGAAACATAACTAATAAATCTCTCAGAACTTTCATCTCTCTAAAAACTAGATATATATTTTTAATAGATAACGGATAGTTGGTTCAAAGCGTTCTAAATGATTAGATGACTTTGAATGCTCAGCTATCCGTTTTTTATATGAATTTCGATATTTTTGAAATATCTTTCAAAAGTATAGCCATGGATACAGATTTTCCAATCGATATCGTTTATCATAGTGTCATAGGTTATTTTAGATAAACCTTTCAGAATGTAAATTGCCTTGTATACGAAGACGTATAGAGGATTACTCACATATGTAATAAACAATATTTTTGACACGAGGGGATCAAAATGGAAAAGAAATTAGATTTGTCCAAATCCGTATATGATTTGGTAAAAGAATATCCTGAAGTAACAGAGATTATGAAAAGTTTAGGGTTCAGCGAAATCACTAATAAAGTGATGTTGAACTCTGTTGGTAAAATTATGACCATCCCAAAAGGGGCTAAGATGAAGGGCGTATCCATGATCGATATCGTGAGCGCATTCATGAAAGCTGGTTTTACCTTGGAAGGTGAAATGCCAAATCTACAAGGTGATGAAGCAGCATCTGCTAAAGATGCTCCTGTAGAGACTGTGGCTACTCAAGTAGAGGAGCCTAAAGCTAGCCAAAATACAGAAACTAATGAAGAGGACACTGTTACAGATAGCGAACGTGTAGAACAATTGAAAGGTTTCTTGAAACGGTTAGGTACTGGTGAAGAGCTTGGTGCTGTTCGTGAAGATTTTGCGAGCCAATTCAAACATGTTGAGGCTAGTGAAATTATGAAAGCCGAACAAGGTCTTATGCGCGAAGGTACACCTTTAGAAGAGGTACAACAATTGTGCGACCTTCACTCTGCATTGTTCCATGGTTCTACCATTCATGAACAAATGGATGCAGAACATGCTAAGGTAGAAGCGGTTCTAGAAGCTCAAGAAAAGAGCAAGAGCGTTGTGGGTTTGGTAGAGACTGCAGGTCATCCGTTAAACCGATTAACAGAAGAAAATAAAGCGCTCGATGAGTTGATTGAGGCTATTCGTCCAAAAGTAGCAGACAAAACTGCCACTTATGATGATGTGAATACAGTGCGTCAACTATCTGTTCACTATGCTAAAAAAGGCGATTTATTATATCCAAAATTGAAAGTGGATTATGCAATTGGTGGTCCATCCATGGTTATGTGGACTGTTGATGGCGATATTCGTGACCAATTAGGTGATTTAGCAAAATCTAGCCAAAGTGTAGATGATTGGTATAGACGTTTTGATGAGCTTCTTACACGTGCTCAAGAAATGATCTACAAAGAACAAAATATCTTGTTCCCAATCTGTGCAGAAAACTTCAGCAAAGAAGATTGGTATCAAATTTACAAAGATACAGCGCAGTATGAAGACATCTTTGGGGTAACACGCATTGCTTGGCCAGAAGCTGATGCCGCATTAGCTGCGCAAACTACAAAACCAAGTGGTGATAATAATGCTATCGGTTTAATTGGTGGTACGTTAACTGTAGACCAACTAGATGCTATGCTCAATACAATGCCAATGGAGGTAACCTTCGTTGACCATGAAGATATTAACCGTTACTTCAATGATGGTGAAAAGGTATTCAAACGTCCTACTACAGCAATTGGTCGTGATGTGTATTCCTGTCACCCACCAAAGGTAGAACCTATAGTACGTGGTATTATCGACTCCTTCCGTAAAGGTGACCGCGATAATGTGGCAGTATGGCTTGAAAAACAAGGTCGTCCATTCTATGTAAACTACATGGCTGTACGCGATCAAAACAACAACTATATTGGTACATTAGAACTCGTACAAGATATGCAATTTGCAAAGGAACATTTCGCTAGAATTAAATAAAAACTAGTGTAATACTAGTAGTATGATACAGTGAAACTTTAATACAAAGAGGCTGCTCTAACGTTGAATGATGCTAGAGCAGCCTCTTTTATTTGTATGAAATGAATTCCCTAATATGATTAATGTATTTCCTGATAAGAGGACCCATTAAGGGTGTATGTGCTTGATCATATTATGGGTAGCAGTCTTAATATTTTCAAGACTCGTTGCCAAGTTAAGTCGCACAAAGGTGGCGTAATCTTCGCCTCCAAACCATTCGCCAAAGCTTGGTGCGATGCGGCATTTATTTTCAAATAGGTCGTGCATATCTTCAGCCTTAACATAGGCGCCAAAATCGATCCATGCTAAATAGGTGCCGTCCATAGGGCTGATGCGGATGTGTGGCAATGCCATACCAAGTTCTTGGCACAGATATTCATAGTTTTCCCGAATGACAGCTAGTACATCTGTGAGCCAAGCTTCCGCCTCTGGATGCGTGTAGGCTGCGGTGATAGCGGCCTCGGCAATGACGTCCGAGTCTGTGTGGTACACATGGGCTTTATAGGCGTTGAATTGGCTTCGTAGTTTTTCGTTAGGAATGATAACCTCTGCGTGGTGCAAGCTAGCCATATTGAATGATTTGGACAGGGAGGACATGGCAATCATGTTATCCGCATAGGCTCTATTACTCACCGTTAAGGCTGATGTAAATGGTGTTGGCCCTGTGATAAGGTCTTGATGGATCTCGTCACTTATGATGAGTACATTGTGCCGTTGGCAAATGCTAAATAATCGGTCCATCTCCCTTTCAGTCCACACATGGCCGATAGGATTGTGTGGGTTGCAGTGAATGAACAGCTTCACATTATGTTCGGTGATAGCATTTTCAAATGCATCGTAATCTACGGTGTAGCGATTGTCTTCGGTGCGGTTCATAGGAACAGCGATAATTTGACGTTGGGCAGAGCTAGCACTCGTATCAAAAGCGCCATACACTGGACTTAGAAGGGTGATGGCGTCGTTTGGTTTTGTAAAAGCCCCAATGCACCACATAATCCCTGTAATGACATTAGGAGCACTCGTGAGCCACTCTGCTTGAAGATTACAATGGTGACGGCATTTATACCAACCTATGACGGCCTCTATATAATTGGGATTTGTCATGGTATAACCTAGAGGATTGGCTTTCACATAGCTACAAATGGCATCCTGAATGCACTGAGGAGGCATAAAGTCCATATCGGCCACCCATAGTGGTAATAAGTCAGTGCGGCTGAATTTTAAATGCTCGCCATCCCATTTGCGGGAATGAGAACCGCGGCGATCGATATAGTATGTTTTAGTAAATTCTATGGTGTTCATGGTGAACCTCTTACATTCTGCTAGATTCATAAGAAATCTTGTGTAATTATATATCAGTTCGGTGTTACCAACATGTATGAGTGTATGTTAATGTGGTGCAAATCAATTATTCTGTCTATTATCAGTATACATGCATAGATATATATGTAAATATACACTTAAAAATTGATGTTACAGTATCTTTTGTTTCTATGCAATCCTTGCATGAATAGGGGCTATATTGGTATACAAAAGGTGCTATATTTGCTTGACTGTTGGGACTTTCACAATTTAGAATATACTATAGAATAGTGTGTGTCTGACCAGTGACCACACGACTATCGAATGGTTACAAAAGATAAATCTTAGCAGCATGTGGCGGCATCCCTATGTGAGAGGGCTCATCGGATTGCTCAGGTACATGCAACGCTGTATAAGTATAGTACTGGATCCTTATTAGGAGGCATGTGCCATGAGTAACGAATTAAAACCACTACATTTTGATGCGGATTATACAATGGAGGAAGCGCTCGCTGAGGCGAAACGTTGTCTGAATTGTCCAAAACCATTGTGCCGTATGGGTTGCCCTATTGAAAACGAAATTCCTCGTTTTATCCAAGCTATTGCACACGGTAACTTCGGTTTAGCCAACGATATCTTGGCAGAACGTACAAACTTGCCATCCATTTGTGGTCGCGTATGTCCACGCGAAAACCAATGTGAAGGTAACTGTATCATGAACAAGGCGAAAAAACCGCCTATTAATATCGGTAAATTGGAACGCTTTGCTGCTGATTTTGAAAGTATCAATGAACTTCGCAAACCTAAGAAGATTAAACAAGATCTTGGTAAGGTTGCCGTTGTAGGTTCTGGCCCTGCAGGCTTGTCCGTAGCAGGTGATATCGCTAAACTTGGTTACGAGGTAACTGTATTCGAAGGTCAATCTGAACCAGGTGGCGTACTTTTATTCGGTATTCCAGAATTCCGTTTGTCTAAATCCGTTGTACGTCGTGAAATCGCTCGTCTTGAAGGTTTAGGCGTTAAATTCGTATGTAATACATTTATCGGTCAAGATAAAACATTGGATGAACTCTTCGCAGAAGGTTTTGACTCTATCTTTATCGGTACTGGTACACATATTCCTCAAGAAGTACGCATGGAAAATGATGAAGTGCATGGTGTATTCCAAGCAATGTACTTGTTGACGAATGTACAATTGGTAGATAATGGCGAGCTTGATGAAGCTCAAATCCCTGTTAAAAAAGGTGACCGTGTTATCATCATCGGCGGTGGTAACGTAGCGATGGATGCGGCACGTACATGCGTACGTTTAGGCTGTGAAGCCGTAACGGTAGCGTACCGTCGTAGCCAAGAACAAATGCCAGCATTGTTGTCTGAATACGAAGAAGCACGTGCCGAAGGCGTTCAATTCCAATGGTTCGCTTCTCCAGTAGGTGTAGAAGGTAAAGACAAGGTAGAAGGCTTCAAATACGAAGTGATGGCTCTTAACGAAGATGGTGCGGGTATCCACGGTACTGGTAACTTCCAAGTTATGCCTGTAGATAAAATCATTATCGCTGCTGGTCACAAACCAAATGCACGTCTTATCGGCGAAGGTAATAACTTGAAAGTAGATGAAAAAGGCTATATCATTACATCTGAAGATCCATATGGTATGACTAATCGCGCTGGCGTCTTTGCTGGCGGTGACGTTGTACATAAACCTGCTACAGTAGTACTCGCTATGCGGGAAGCTAAAAAAGCTGTTGACGGCATGGTTAAATATATGGAAATCAAAAAAGCTCAAGAAAGTGCTAATCAATAATCTTATAGAGATAATCAAAGGGGACTATACTTATTATAGCCCCCTTTTTACTATCCTCTTTTTACTATAAGGAGTTGATTATTATATTGTTTTAATAGTGTTTTATTATTGATTTCAGTTTACGGTCAAAGTGGAGAGTCATGTATATATGTACCTATTATGATGTAGGCTCATCCAGTGTGATATTAGAATTCAAATTTGTCTTTCCTGCATAGATAATGTATAGAAATTACGATAAATACTTATAAAACCTGAGCTTATCGATTACAATACCTGTATTTTTAGTCTTAATTATCTCTAGATATACTAAAATTCCACGAATTGATGAAATTGGACATAACTTAATATGCAAAGAAAAAAGCCTCGATAGAACTAATTTATGCCTTAGTTTTTATGGAGGCTTTTCTGTTGTCGCATTTCAACTGCTACTAGTCACGGCCTTGGGCTAGACGTATAGTAAAGGCATAACCATGTGTTGAGTGTGAAAGTAGATAGAGGTTGCTATGAATCCTATCCTATGTTGTCGTGATATACAGGTTCGACAAGAAGTTCACAAGCTAGGAGTATTAATTTTACTTTGGCGTAGACAATTGGGCATGACACAGTATCAATTAGCAGATAAATCAGGGCTAGCTCAATCTTATATAAGTGATCTTGAAAGTGGTGCTATTGATCCGCGGTGGTCCACAATTTATAGGGTTGTATCTGGATTAGGGCAAATGAGCGTACAAGATTTTCTAAATGGTCCACAAACCATTAGAAGCCTAAGGATTCATTGATGATAATAATCTCCATGGTTTGCATGTTACGCATCTTTTTATAGTAAATAGTTAAGGCATTACATATACGATCTGGAGAGCCGCAGTCATAGCATTTTTCGTCCAAGGTAGCACACGGATTGAGAGAGCTCTTTTTGTTTTTCTTACTGTTAAGTGGGGCTGCTACATTTCGTGCTCGATAAATGGCAGATGCTAAGTCAGGCGTTATTTTATTAACTCCTAATACAAAGAATACCTCTTGAGAACCAAATAGAGAGGCCGCCACACGATTGCCTGTGCCGTCGATGTTCACCATTTCTCCCGTTTGTGAAAGGGCGTTTACCGAGGTGAGAAATACATCGCGTCCCATTGTGCGTAACGCCGTATCGCGAAAGCTTTCACCAGGTAGTGGACGCTGAATGTCTGTTATGTCCTCGTTGACCTCAGATAAAGCATCATGAACACCTATTTCTAATAAAGTGCGAGAATCGCCAATGGCTACACATTTGTTTTGAATGCGATTTTTTAGATACGCAACGGCTTCGGCGCCCGTTTCAAAATAATGAACTACGAATTTATTTCTCTCTAAGGCTTTGATTGTCTTTTCAATATTTATGGGCGTTTCGTTAGGCTGTGGATGTATAACTGCGTTGATTGTAGTTTCTGTATTCGCCATGAGTCCTCCTGAATGGGTGTTTGTGATTAGAAGCTAATGTTTCGATTAGTAGTGTTTGCTATTTACTATTGTATCGTTTTATAGGCTTAGCGTTCAATGAAAGCTATATATATTCCTTGGTATAAGAACAAATAGAGGTGAGGTATTACAATTTATTAGATTAATTATAGGAATAAAATCCAAATTATGTATCTATACAATAAAATTTTGGAATGAAATCCAACTTTGTGGTAATATTAGTATAAAGTTGGAATGGAATCCAAGTTTTGTAGGTGATCGATATGATGACTGACAATAACAGTAATTGGGTTCCATCTATGAGCAAGTACATAGATGAGGAGGCCCTTATGAAGTTGATTCAGCGCCATGGGTATATAGAGTTTTTACGACGGAATCGTGAACGGTCTATTATTAAAGTCGTTTTTGGCATACGTCGTTGCGGTAAATCGACATTATTTCGTCTGTTTAAGGATGAGCTACTAGCAGAGGGCGTAAAACCGGAACAGATTATATCTATAAATTTTGAGGAGTTAGAATACGAACCTTTACGAGAGTATCATGCGCTGTATCAATATATATTAAATCAAATGCAGCCTAATCAAATGAACTATATTTTTCTTGATGAGATTCAACATGTCGATCAATTTCATCGTGTTGTAGATAGCCTATTTGTAAAAGAGAACACGGATATTTATATTACAGGTTCAAATGCATATTTTATGTCTTCTGATATTGCTACACTATTGACTGGTCGATATGTAGAAATTCAGATGTTACCACTGTCCTTTGCTGAATTTTACTATAGCAAATATGAAGAACAGCAGTACTCCTTGATTCCTGCCTATGAGGCGTATCTTCGTGAAAGCTCGTTCCCTTATACACAACAATTGGGTGGCGAAGATTTTGATATTCAAGAATATCTTCGGGGGCTCTTTAATACCTTGTTATTACATGATGTAGTAGCTCGATTAAAAATTAATGATGTCATGATTTTACAAGATATTGTGCGATATATTATGGCGAATGTGGGAAGCTTGCTTTCACCAAATAAAATAGCTAAATCTCTTGTTAGTGCTGGCCGAAAGATTGATAATAAAACGGTAGAACGATATTTACAAGGGTTACAAGATAGTTTATTACTATACAAGGTGAATCGCTATGATGTACGAGGCAAAGAATTACTACGCATTAATGCGAAATATTATAGTGTTGATGTAACCTTGAGAAATTTGATTGTTGGCAATACAAGCCGTGATACAGGTCATATATTAGAAAATATTGTTTTTCTAGAACTCATACGTCGTGGATATACTGTATATGTAGGTCAACTAGCTAAGGGTGAAATTGATTTTGTCGCAGAAAAAGCTGGTATTACTGAATACTATCAGGTTAGTGAAACTGTGCTCGATCCAAATACGTTAAATCGTGAACTTGCGCCTCTAGAGGCTATCAATGATCAATATTCTAAGTTTTTGCTTACCTTAGATGAACTAAATAAAAATGCAAATTATGATGGAATTCAACAACGAAATGTTTTAGAATGGTTGTTAGAGAGCTGTTAACTTGCTATAATAATAGTATTGATATGGCATAAGGCCAATGTTAAGGAGGCAAAAATCGTGGATTTAATTCAAAAATTAAAAGACCAAGTAAAACCATTAGGTAAAAAAATCGTGTTGCCAGAATACAAAGATGAACGCGTATTGAAAGCAACTGAAATCATTTTGAAAGAAGGTTTCGTAACACCTGTATTGGTAGGTAATCCTGCTGAAATCGCTGAAGCTGCTAAAGCTGTTGGCGTATCTATCGAAGGTGCTGAAATCATCGATCCAGCTAACTACGATCGTTACCAAGAAATGGTTGATACATTTGTAGAATTGCGCGCTAAAAAAGGTATGACTCCTGAAAAAGCTGATGCAACTATGAAAGGTGACTGCTTATTCTTCGGCGCTATGCTTGTTCGTCTTGGCGCAGTAGATGGTATGGTTGCTGGTTCTGGTTGCCCAACTGCAAACGTATTGCGCGCTGCATTACAAGTTGTAGGTACTAAACCAGGCCTTAAAACAGTATCTTCTTCCATGTTCATGTTCACAAGCAAAAAAGAATATGGCGACGACGGTATGCTCGTATTCTCCGACTGCGGCGTATTACCTAACCCAACTAGCGAACAATTGGCTGATATCGCAGAATCCACTGTAGAAAAAGCTCGCAAAGTTGTTGGCATGGCTGACCCTCGCGTATCCATGTTGTCCTTCTCCACTAAAGGTTCCGCTTCCACTCCAGAAGTAGACAAAGTGGTTGAAGCTGTTAACATCTTGAAAGAACGCAACGTTGACTTCAAATTCGACGGCGAATTACAATTGGACGCTTCCATCGTTCCTTCCGTAGCAGAAAAGAAAGCTCCTGGTTCCAACGTAGCTGGTAAAGCTAACATCTTGATTTTCCCTGATCTTCAAGCTGCTAACATCGGTTACAAATTGGTACAACGCTTCTCCGGCGCTGACGCTCTTGGCCCATTGATTCAAGGCTTGGCTAAACCAGTTCATGACCTTTCCCGTGGCTGCTCTGCTCAAGACGTTGTAGACGTTGCTGCTATCGCTGCTGTTGAAAGCATCTAATTTCAACTAAAACTTCATTTGAAACTTTTCAATGAAATAGAAAAAGCTGATTCTTCGGAATCAGCTTTTTTGTTTTATACAGCTATTGTTTGATATCTTTTGTAAATATATCTATTGTAAATATATTTACGAAAGCATATAGTGTTTCTAAGTTAATTAAGAAGATAGATTGTCAGAAAAATATAGTAGTTGTTTAAACTTATATAGAAGGTGTATGATTAAGTTGATAATATTTGATTAATATATTTAATCAATGCTTGCGTGAATACACTTGATATGCACAAGTGTAATTGTGTTTAGAGTCGTAAAAAGGAGAGGGCTATGATTTCTGTATTCGATACAAATCCTGTTATTTTTGAAGGTTCTGATCGTACTTTAACTATTAGTTACAATGGAGTTCTCTGTAAAGATGCTAATGGTACGGTTATTACTGACATTGATTTTGAAGATGTAAATGAGCTATATCTTACAAGATATCTAAATTCAAATAGTAACTATACGATTTTGTTTAGAGACCATAATTGGAAAAATATAGAAGGCCAAGATTTAGATACGGACCGCACAGAATCTAACATTGGTCATAACATTCGTGAAACAAAAGCGATTCTTACAGCCTTTGCTCGAAATAAATTGACCGCAGATTTTCCTGCGAACTTAGATACTCTTCAATTACCATTAGACTCTTCCTTTATGGGTAAACGAGAAATTACCATTAAAAACGGTGTTATCTCAAATGGCAAGGTAGATATTCCTATTAAAGATATCCGTCGCGTAGTATGTGCATCTAATGGCACGATTAGCAAGCTTTTAGTATACAAGGAAGAAAAGCCTAGCTCTTTCCTTAAAAAGATGTTTGATTCTCCTGATATGAAAATCACTTTGAATGCCATTACGTTGCCATTATTGGAAGCCATTGTAACACGCAATACAGGTCATGGCATTGACTTCAGTCGTGGTAATGGCTTTGATCAAAAAGACTCCAACTACATCATCATTCGCTATCTTGACTCTGGATTCTTCCTTGAGAAAGACGGTACAGCACCTACAGAGTGGCAGAAAACTGCTGCTGAAGCAACGGCAAAATTTAAGTACGATGTGAAAACATTATTGGCATAACATCCGCTAATATAGAGACTTTTGTTAAGGAACTATGTAGTGAAAAAGACTGTATTACTAATACAGTAAATATGCAATAAGATATCAAAAGAACCGCTAGTTTTTACTAGCGGTTCTTTCGTATATGGGGGATAATTTTGAATAGTAGAATTATTTATGATAGGTACTATCAAAAGTGATAGAATTATGATAAATACTGATTAAAATTTTTTCAAAATAATTTGTACCCTAAAAAAAGATACTGTAAAATGCTTGCAATATGATAAATTTGTGATATGATTTGAACTACATTAGAAAGACATATTTCTAATCTTGAAATGGAAATAGTAGTATAGCTATATATAGTTGAGCTTAGCTATAGAGGTTTAGCCTTGTTATAAAGAGCTACTATAAAGAGCTACTTAAGCTATATAGAGAAGGAGAATTACAATGGCAGAGCAACTCGTAAATGTTCATGATTTAGTGGGCCG
>CABTYY010000027.1:0-17974 GCA_902489125.1 uncultured Veillonella sp. | reverse complement strand
TAGGAGCTTGTTCATGTGTACAACCCACTACAAATGCCAGCATACCTACACAGAGAATCGATAGAACTTGTTTACGTAATTTCATCGATTAACCTCCAAAGTAATTAGCAATACCATTTGCAATGCGGTTAGCAAAGTCTTCTTGAGTTTGAGGAGATTGTAGCACACGTTCCTCATTAGGGTTAGAAATAAAACCAAGCTCTACAAGAATTGCAGGCATATTAGAATGTCTCAACACGTATAAGTTACCTTCTTGAATGCCACGATCACCATTGAAACCAGGTGTGTTAGCAATTTGAGATTGTACCTTTTGTGCTAATCGAGCATCATTGCCTGTTTTACTATAGTAGTATGTTGCAATACCACCAACACTTGGGTTGTTGAATGCGTTAATATGCACACTGATGAGCGCATCAGAATTGCTACGGTTTGCTACGTTAACACGAGCACCCAATTCATCAACACCACTTGCATTAGGACCGTATACGTCTACGTCTGTAGTACGAGTCATAAGCACTTTAGCGCCACGATTTTCTAGAGCTTTTTTCAAGTACATAGAAATCGGTAGTGTAATATTTTTCTCTTGTACACCATGCGGCCCAACGGCACCAGAGTCACTACCACCATGACCTGGGTCAATCGTAATTGTTTTACCAGATAGACCACCGCTAATAGAATAATTACCGGATCCTGTTGGCATATTTTTCGCAGGATGTGCAGAAGGAGATGGACGTTTGCCATAATAAGCAGGTTTAGGTGCCACACCTTTTTTCTGTACATCTACAACGATGCGATACGGTTTCTGATTAACCGTATCTTTCTTTAGGGAAAATACCTTTACATCACTCGTATCGATAGATGAAGGTGTCTTGATTGTTACCTTCACATCTCTGCCATCTTCTGTGAGTCTAGCAGAACTAGCTATGCTAGAGTCCATATTGATATTCGCTTTAGCAGTTTTTAGCTTTGTGTTCTTTAAGGTAACAGTCGTCGTTTTCCCATCTTTGCTAATCGATGCAGACGCTTTTACCGGTGCTGACAAATCCATAACCATACGAACATATGGTACCGGTGCATCAGTTCGTGTCACCCATCGAGCATCTTCAAGATTAGCTGCCTTTGCTTGAGTCAAGAATAGTGGTATCGCCATCAAGAGAGCAAGGCACATAAAAAATAGTTTACGCAATACATTCACTCCAATCTAACTGACATACGTAGTGTCCAAACCATAGAGATGAGTCGATGATATCTTTGTGAATCAAAGTCTCATCGTTCCAATCTATCCATAAACTAATGTTAGATTATAGATAGATTATTTCATACAAACATGAAGATTAGTATGCCGATTATACATATTACTATATAAAGTCTTTATACAGTACACACAAAAATTAGTTGCTTAAAATTATTTTTTGTGCTATGCAATCGACGCTAACGTTCAGTTGTAATTTGCCATTCATTCCCATCCGTACTAATGTGAATACGTCCCATCGTATCTGTACGGTAAATGGCAATATTGTTCTCCTGCAAACGACGTAATGTTACATCGTGAGGATGACCATAACTATTATACATGCCATTTGAAATTAATGCACTTTCTGGTTTAATAGATTTCAAAAAATCTTCAGAGCTACTTGTGCGAGAACCGTGGTGACCTACCTTAAGAACACGGGCAAACAGTCTAGAGTTCTGCTCTTTTATGAGTTTTTTCTCTTCTTGTAATTCTGCATCACCAGTAAAGAGCATAGAGAATTTACCAAAAATTAATTTACCTACAATAGAGTTATTATTAAGATCTGGCGCTCCTTTTTTATCTGTTAAAGGTTCAGTCCAAGGTGCATATACAACAAATACCGCTCCATGACCAAAATCTACTACATCACCACTACGCAATGTAGACCGTTGGATTTTATTTTTATCAATCCATTTTTCATAGGTTTTATACATATTATTATCAACAGAAATACCATCATCATACACATGTTCAATAGGCATAGCTTTTGCAATAGCATAAAAACCACCCATATGGTCAGCATGAGGATGTGTGATAATTACATTTTTTAGCTTTGTAACACCCATAGACTTTAACTGTGCCACAATGTTCTCACGATGCTCTATGTCACCAGTATCGATCATACTATATTCATCGCCAATCTTGAGCAATATGGCATCGCCTTGACCAATATCTAGCATATATACATCTAGATGACCTTCAGGATTCGTTTGTTTCGTATCAATGGAATAGCCTTCATTTACACTAGTGCTATTCTGAGATGCTGCATTAGCTACATCTTTATTCGTGCATCCCGCAATGGCAAAGATAGGAATACATAGCACCAATAAAAAGGCTATAAAACGCTGTATTTTATTTGTCATTCTTATTCTCCCAATAATTCACTAATGACACAACCTATCGATGTACTTACATCACTAGGTGTATATCCCCAAGTTTTAGTATCACTTAGTATATCTGCACTTCGGCTATGTACATAGACGCCTAGAATTGCACTATCTTGTAAGGAATAACCTTGGCTAATAAAACCTGCAATAATACCAGTTAATACATCCCCCATACCGCCAGTTCCCATACCAGCATTTCCGATAGTATTAACATATACCGTACCATCAGGTAGTACCACAACAGAAGGAATTCCTTTTAGCACTAATACAACTTGATGCGCTTTAGCAAATGCTCTCGCCAAGGTAATATAGTGACGTTCAATCCATTTTATTGGTAAATCTATAAGTCTACTAAATTCACCTAAATGAGGCGTCATTACACAGTATGGCAGATTTTTTTGCACCTTATATACGGACTCAATATGACCATCACGCAAAGCATCTTTATCTACAGACCCTACATGCCCCAATGCATATAACGCATCTGCATCAATGACGAGAGCGCCTTCACAGGAGTCTATAGCTTGATTTACTACATCTGGAATATCTGTAGTGCGCCCCAAACCAGGACCAATAGCAACTACTTGACGTCCGTCATAAAGGGATTCATGTTCATCGATAGATGTTACCATTACTTCCGGTATGATACGACCTTGCACAACTTGTTTAATTGTATCTGGAACGCCTAATGTAACCTTACCGGCTCCACTATGAACAGCTGCTTCTGCGGCCAACATAGGGGCTCCCACCATATCACTAGATCCACCGATAATCAAGGTATTCCCATTTATACCTTTATGAGCCATTGGAACGCGATAATTGATTAACGTTTCTGCTAAATCCGAATCAATAGTGATGGTACTATCACGATTAATTAATACTTGTTGCCAAGGAGCACCTAGCGGTGCAACAATAGCTGTGCCACCTATGGCCTTACCAGGATATAACAATAAACCTTGTTTAATAGCTCCAAAGGTAACCGTATAATCATAGGTCAATGTTCCCTCTGAAATTTGACCAGAAGAAGCATCTAGCCCTGCCGGTACATCAATAGCCCACAAGTCAAAATTATATTGACTACGCATAGTATCAATATCATGCAAAACATCTATGGTTAAATCCCGCAATCGGCCTGTTAAGCCTGTGCCCATAATACCTTCTACAGCAATAGATACATTAGACCAATCATTGAATTCGTCATACGTATCAATGATACATCCCATTGCTTCACATCTTTCAAGTTGCATTGCAAAGAGGTCACTACATTTGCTCGTATCACCTACCAGTACAATTTGTACAGGTACACCTTGTTCTAATAGATGACGAGCGGCTACAAGACCATCTGCCCCATTATTTCCTGTACCACAGATAAATAGCACAAAACTATTAATAGAACGTGCATGATCTAAGGAAAATAAGTCATATTCTCCCCATAAAGCATCTACAATGCCACGTCCTGCATTTTCCATTAGAATTTCCAAAGAAACACCTAACTGCTTAGGTACCTCTTGATCTATATATCGAGCATCTTCAGTTGTTAATATTTGCATCTTATGCTCCTTCAAGTATAACCGTGCTCATTGCATATTCTTTGCAATGGCTAATCGACACATGTATATCAGTATAACCTAATGTTTCATAGATTTCTTTGAAAGTATCTTGTAGACGAATTAAGGGCGCCCCCAATTCATCATGATAAATTTCTATATCTTGCCATGAACCATGACGCATTCCCGTTCCTAATGCTTTAATGAAAGCCTCTTTAGCAGCATATATGCCAGCATAAGACTCATAACGCCCTTTTTTTCGGCTTTCACAGTAATCAATCTCATGAGACGTATATACCCGATCACGAAATGATTTAGATTTCTCTATAGCACAACGGATACGGTCAATTTCAATAATATCATTCCCTAATTTCATAATAACTCCTAAATTACCCTAACACTTATATTATACACTCTTAAAGTGGATAAAAACATAGATAAAATCTAGGCATTTACTGAAAATGGTAATGTAGGTAAACTATAAATTTCAACCTTTCCCTTGCGATTAACGGCCACATACATTTGACCATTACGATAATCCATATCTTCTACTTCCATACCTGATGTATAAGGAATTATATTCTTAACAACACCTTCATCATCAACAGAAACAAAGGTTGTTAAGGTTGTAAATATAGTATTACCATTCGCTGCATAGGCGCCATTATTATTTAAATCAGTATGCTCAGCATCAATGGTAAAGCTACGAATTCTGTTAAAATTAGCATCGTAATAATTAATTGTACGATGAGAATTTGTTAAAGGCACAATTGATACATATTCATTGCGCTCTTTATCAAAGGCAAAGTTAAATACTTTTTCTTTTAATTTAATAGGTGCCTCTACAATCATGCTATCAGCTTCAATAGGTGTAACGATATATCCATCTACAACAGCGTTGGTTGTATAGTAGCGATTATTATTCGGATTATAGGTCAACGTATTCATATGGCCCAATAAACGTTTATGACTATATTCATACTTAGCAACAACTTGTAACGTTGTTGGATTTATTTCATAAATAATTTGCTTTGTATTATCTGAGTTTATACAGGCAAGAACAAATACATCTTTTTTAGAGTTATAACAAAAGCCTTGGCATTGATTAACAGAACTATCTAATGGTATCTCAGCTAACCGTGTTAACGGTAAAGGCATTTGAACTGCACTTACAGGTTGTGCTAGCTTTGGTATGTCAAAGACATTAACAATATATTCAATTACACCTTGATCCATACTTTCACCTCAAACCTCAAGCAAATAAAATGTATATAACTGTATATTAATTCGCAAATATAAATATATAAAAAATAGGCGGTAAGACAAAAGTCTTACCGCCTAAAGTTGGTGCCGGAGGTGGGACTTGAACCCACACGGTGTTACCCGCTTGATTTTGAGTCAAGTGCGTCTGCCATTCCGCCACTCCGGCGTCTCGGAACATTTGTTATTATACAGATATCCCAAAACAATGTCAACATATTTTTTATATTTTATCTAAAATATTTTTAACGGCTTCCATACCTACATCACATTGCTGCTTCCATGTAAGTGCTACCCCTGTTATATAGCCCTTGCGAGCATACTCCACATCGGTAGGAACACTTTCAGCACCATAATCAAGCTCACCTGCTAACCAGTAATAATCTTGCCCTCTTGAGTTAATACGAGCATCAATAATATTACTATAGGTTTGTAAACCTTGACTAACCATTTTAAAATGATCCCAATCACATGCGCCACGCAATGGGAAGTTTATATTTAATAAGCCATCAAATTGACCTTTAACATAAATCTTTTCAATTAATTCAAGTATAAAGGGGTGCATTTCATCCCCTCGTTCAGGAGAATACCGTTCAACAGATAATGCTAACCCTGGAATGCCGTAAAAACAACTTTCCATGGCAGCAGACACCGTACCGGAATACAATACATCCGATCCCAAATTAAAACCATGATTAATACCTGAAATCACAAGATCAGGCATATCATCACTCAATAAATAACTAAGACCAAACTTCATGCAATCAGAAGGAGTTCCCGTTAGAGCATAAAGGCGAGGATTTTCATCCTCGCCATTGTACGCATCTAATTTTAAAGGAATCTCAGTCGTCAATGCATGGGATTTAGCACTTTGCTCATTTGCAGGTGCTACAACGGTAATTCGATAATATTGACTTAAGTACGATGCAAGACGGCGTAAACCATCTGCTAAAATACCATCATCATTACACATTAAAATATGCATAGTCACTCCTACAGATTCTATTTTTTATTCTTATTCATGTTTCCCATACGGGTCAATTTAACGTCATTTAAGCCAACAGCTCGCGTATGAACTGTATGAGACCACACCTTATTATGACGGCGGAACCAACCTAAAATATTTACAGGAATCCAAGAGTATACAAACAATGGATATAGTAAATAGTAGAACCAAATCTTTGGTGGTACCTTAATCTTCAATAATACGATAAGTGGGAATAAATATTGACCCACCCCAATGATGGTCCATACAGACATCGGTAAAATTTGATACAAAATGTTTGTATAGATTGGTGTGTATGCATTGATATAAGACAATACCAAGTACACAGTAGTCAACAATAGGAAATATGGTTGACTCACTTGGAAAATACCATCCAAAATCATAATATTGCCAGTTTTAATACCTGTGGCAAACAACTTTGGAATGTAGCGGCCTGCACAGTCGAATTGACCTTGCGCCCAACGCAAGCGCTGTTTACAAGACGCCATCATGGTTGTAACCTTTTCGTCGTATACGATGGCATCATGAGCCCAACACGTGCGAATACCATGAGTTAACAACTTCATGGAGAATTCCATATCCTCGGTCAAGCTATTACAATCCCAACCATATTCACGGATAATAGATGTACGTATACACATACCAGTACCGCCTAACGCTGTAGATAATCCAATGCGGTATTTTGCTAAATGCCACATGTGGTTAACCATCCAAAATGCGATAGAGAATGTACCCGCAACCCATGAGTCCGTAGGGTTTTTAGAATTTAAATAACCTTGAATAACAGATTCACCTTTTTCAAGATGATCATTCATTTCCAACATGAACTGTGGATGTACTAAATTATCGGCGTCAAAGATAAGAAATGCATCATATTTCCGATCCATTTGTTCCACGCGATCAAACATCCACCCCATTGCATAGCCTTTACCTACTTCTTCTTTATTGAATCGTTCATGCACATTAGCACCAGCAGCTCTTGCTACCTCAGCAGTCTTATCTGTACAGTTATCAGCTACAACAAAGATATCGTACAGCTCATCTGGATAATCTAGACTTCGTAAATTTTTTACTAATTCACCGACTACAGCTTCCTCATTATGAGCACACACAACAATAGCAAAGGAATTTTTTGGGGTATAGTTTTTATGTACTCTAGACCGCCACATACCGATTACGGCGAGTACAAAATAATAAACCGTATAAATTACGATTATTACCTGCATAGGGATCAATATCAGATCCAGTAGGTAATTCATACTATTATCCTCCACACACTTATTTACGCACCATATTTAACGCCCCATTAATAAGGCCAAACACTACATAGCCAGCAAAGATCATCACGGCCCATGTATGCCAATCATAAACGAGACAAGCTATAACAAAAATAGCAGTGAGTACAATGGAAAGTTTATTAATATTAACCGCAGATTTACCTTTGAAGTCTGGATATTTAACTTCACTAACCATTAAGAAGCCTACACCTATCATGCAAACTACTAGCACAAATTGAGGCACCTCTACGCCACACAATACGTAAGTAGCTGCCAAACAACCTGCCGCTGGAATTGGTAAACCTTCAAAGTAACCATGAACTTCTTCAGTTTTGATATTGAAGCGAGCAAGACGGAATGCGCCTAATACAGCAAATGCTAGTAAAGGAACATAAGCAATCCAACCTAAACCGTATAGCTCTTTCATATATAGCATATAAGCCGGTGCTACACCAAAGCCTACAACATCAGATAAAGAGTCTAATTCACGCCCCATAGGACCTGCTACACCTAATGCTCTCGCTACACGACCATCTAAACCATCAGCGACTAAGGATAATAGTACGCAAATAGCTGCATAGAAAGTATTACCTGTAGCAGAGAATGTGATGCCTAGGACACCGAAGGCTAAATTAGCACTAGTAAATAAATTTGGAATAATAGATTTATTCATGACGCAACCTCCCGATAACAGTGTCACCACCTGTAATATGTTGACCTTTTTCCACGAACAACTCTACATCCTTATCCATGTAGATTTCAGTACAGGAACCGAATTTAATCATCCCGTACAATTGACCGCGTTCAAGCACACTATCAAGATCCGTCCAAGATACTATACGACGCGCTAAAAGGCCCGCAATTTGTGTTACTAATACGGAAGTGCGATCATTTTCAATACAAATAGTATGACGTTCATTTTCAAATCCTACATCATCTTTAAAAGCAGGCAAGAAACTGCCCATTGTGTAATGGCGGTATGTAATTTTACCGTCAATAGGCGCACGATTGGCATGTACGTCAAAAACAGATAAGAAAATAGTTACCTTTTTACATTCTTTATGTAAGTAAATATCTTCGTATACATCAGAAATATCCATAATTTTACCATCTGCTGGAGATAAAATTAAATCTGGATCTTGAGGGATCACACGTTTAGGATTTCTAAAGAAATTGACGAAAAATAATGCCAAAATAAATGAAATAATCGCAATTACATAATGTCCTAAAAATCCTAACACCACAGTGATAATGAGCATAGCCCCTATCAGTGGAAACCCTTCCTTAATTATTGGTCCTGTAGGCACGATTCAACACTCCTCTATTTATTTCTAATAACGGTCCACATAAACTTAGGAATAGCCAACATGCGGCCAATCCGTTGAGGTTCTAAATATAATCGATACAACCATTCGAGACGATTCCGTTGCATCCATTCTGGGGCCCGAGGAATATTACCTGCCAAAACGTCAAAGGAACCACCAATACCAATGGCAACAACGCCATCAAGGTAACTCAATTTTTCTGAAATCCATTGTTCTTGCTTTGGTACGCCTAAGGCAACAAACACTAATTTTGCCTTAGACTCCCCAATAGCTTTAACGATTTCTTGTTCCTCTGCGCTATCGAAGAATCCATCATGAATCCCTGCAATATTTAATGGTCCAACTTGGGCAGATAAATTATCAATTGCTCGTTGAGCAACACCAGGTGCTGCCCCTAAGCAGTATACAGGAATTTGCTGGTCAGCCGCAACTTTAAATAATCGTTTTGTTACGTCTACCCCCGTTACGCGTTCAGGCACATGTTCGCCTTTACGCTCTGCAGCCCACAAAATGCCAGCCCCGTCAGGAACGACGAGACTAGCATTATTCAATATGGTGTGCAATGTAGGATTTTCATTTGCCAACATAACCATTTCTGCATTAGCCGTGGCTACTAGATGTAGCCCCGGCTCTTCAGTTAATTGCAAAATACGTTGGACTGCCTCATCCATTGTTACACAATCGATAGGCACAGATAAAACAGAAATACGTTTATTCAATGTAATACTCCATTATCAACCACTATAATTTGGTGCTTCAACGGTAATGCTTACATCATGCGGATGACTTTCTTTTAAACCAGCCGCTGTAATTTGAATGAATTGAGTATTTTCAATCATTTCTTGGATGTTATGACATCCGCAATACCCCATACTTGCACGCAAACCACCAACCATTTGGAAAATTGTATCAGCCAACATACCTTTATAAGGTACGCGACCTTCAATACCTTCAGGAACTAATTTCTTAGCTTCTGTTTGGAAATATCGATCTTTACTACCAAGCTTCATAGCCCCTAAGCTACCCATGCCACGGTATACTTTATAGGAACGGCCTTGGTAAATCACTGTTTCCCCTGGGCTTTCATCAGTACCAGCTAAAATATTACCCATCATAACTACATTAGCACCAGCCGCAATAGCTTTGGCAATATCGCCAGAATATTTAATGCCCCCATCAGCGATGATAGGAATTCCATAGCGACGACCTACTTGAGCAGACTCATACACTGCTGTAATTTGAGGTACCCCAATACCTGCGATAACGCGGGTTGTACAAATAGAACCAGGTCCAATACCAACCTTAACAGCATCTGCACCAGCTTCAATAAGAGCCTCTGTACCAGCTGCAGTCGCCACATTACCTGCAATAACAGGAATATGAGGATAGGCTTGTTTAATTTCTTTCAATGTGCGAAGTACACCTGCAGAATGACCATGTGCTGTATCTACAATGATTACGTCAGCCTTAGCAGATACAAGTGCATCAAGACGATCATATAAATCTTTAGATACACCAACAGCAGCACCTACTAATAATCGACCACTGCTATCCTTGGCAGAATTTGGATATTTTGTCGCTTTTTCAATATCTTTTATAGTAATTAAGCCTTTTAAGTTTCCATCGCCATCTACGAGAGGTAATTTTTCAATACGATGTTCACTTAAAATAGCTTTTGCCTCTTCAAGAGAAGTACCTTCTGGTGCAGTAACAAGGGAATCCTTTGTCATGCAGTCTCCGATTTGGCGTGTTAAATCAGTTTCAAAACGCATATCGCGATTTGTAATGATCCCTACTAGTTTACCATGTTCTGTTATAGGTACACCAGAAATTTTATATTTTCCCATAATTTCTGCTGCATCAGATAGTAAATTTTGAGGACTTAAGAAAATAGGATCAACGATAACACCATGTTCAGAGCGTTTTACCTTATCAACTTCATGGGCTTGTTCTTCAATAGACATATTTTTATGGATAACGCCAAGGCCACCTTCACGAGCCATAGCAATAGCCATACGAGATTCAGTAACTGTATCCATCCCAGAACTAATCATAGGGATATTTAACGTAATGTCACGAGTTAATTGAGTTTTTAACTCTACTTGATGTGGTAGCACATCAGAAGCCGCTGGTACTAATAAAACATCATCAAAAGTTAGTCCACGCATACCGAATTTATCGTCTCTCATATTTAATTCCTTTCCGTATAATAAAACAAAACTACGACCCGCCTAGTCCACATTGGACTAGGCGGTCAGTCGTAGCTTAGCGTTCAGACCGCAAAATGCCGCCTTCCATATAATCATCTTTTTTCATATCTACGAAGATAACTTTTACTGCGTCAGCAGGTACATTAACGATATCAACCGCAGCTTTAGTGATAGCTTCACCTAATTGTTTTTTTTGTTCTTTTGTGCGCCCTTCAACGAGCTCTACATGAATAAGTGGCATATTGACCTCCATAGATGAAAATGAAATAAATTTGTTTGTTCTATTATACGGTATGAGGAACAGATACACAAGGGAAAAACCCAGATAAAATCTAATATTATCGCTACTTATGTACTTATTATTCCTACCTCTTAATTATACAATATTCTAAGAAATTTTTCACCAAATCTTTTTTCTAATTCTTCTTTCATTACAGATTCAAGTTTTTCCATTCCATGTTGGCTTGCAAAATCTAATACATCCTTGCGAGCCTGTACCAATATTTCAATATCTTTAATTATATTGGCAACTCGTAAATCAGGTAATCCCGATTGAGCTAAGCCGAATAATTGACCAGAACCACGCAATAATAAGTCTTGTTCGGCAAGTTCAAAACCATCCTGTGTCTGTTCCATCAATTTTAAACGCTCTTGGCTTACATCATTTTTTGAATCACTTACAAGAATACAATAGGATTGATGAGATCCACGGCCTACACGGCCGCGCAACTGGTGCAATTGCGATAGACCAAATCGCTCTGCCCCTTCAATGCACATAATGGTCGCATTAGGCACATTGACACCAACTTCAATAACGGTGGTGGAAACGAGTAATGAAATCTCACCCTTATGAAAGGCATTCATCACTTCATCCTTTTCACTTGGTTTCATGCGACCATGTACAAGGCCAACTTCATAGGCCTTGTAAAAGTACTCTTTTAATTCTAAATACAGTTCTTCTGCTGCCTGTAAGTCTAATTTTTCAGACTCTTCTACTAGAGGACATACTACGTAAACTTGACGTCCTTCTGCCATTTCTTTGCCGAAGAAGTTTCTCAATCGTTCTTTATATGAGCTATCTACAGCATATGTTTTAACCGGCTTACGTCCAGGTGGCATTTCTTTAATTAAAGAAACTGCTAAATCGCCATACACGGATAAGGTCATGGTCCGTGGAATTGGTGTAGCTGTCATAATGAGTACATGTGGGTATGTACCCTTTTGTTGTAATCGTGCCCGTTGTTCTACACCAAAGCGATGTTGTTCGTCGATAATGACGAGACCTAAATTATGAAAGTTAACACCCTCCTGAATAAGAGCATGGGTACCGATGATCATATTAATTGATCCGTCAGCTAAACCTTCATAGATGCGCTCTTTTTCTTTTTTTGTAGTAGAACCAGTTAATAACTCTATAGCAATACCCAGATTACGACATACCTCTGTTATGCCTTCATAATGTTGCGCCGCCAAAATCTCCGTAGGGGCCATTAATGCCCCTTGGTAACCATTTTCGATGGCCTTCAATAAACTCAATGTAGCTACAACAGTTTTACCAGAACCTACATCACCTTGCAATAATCGTTGCATAGGACGTTCATCTTCCATATCGATGCGAATGTCCTCTAATGCACGCTGTTGATCACCTGTTAAAGAGAACGGTAAGTTTTCTATACACCGAGCCATTAAGTCTCCATTAGGTCCCATCTTTGGCCCTTTATGACACTGCTCTTTATTCCGCAACAAGGCCAAGCCAGATTGCATGACAAATAACTCTTCATAGGCCAATTGGTGACGCGCTTCTTCATATCGCTCTGAAGAATCAGGGAAATGCATCATTTTAAATGCATCATAGCGACTCATATATTGATGTGCTTCACGAACCTCAGCAGGCAAAATCTCTTGCAATTCATGATTAGCGGCAAACCAATTACGTACCGACGAGCGCACCACAAATTGAGATACACCATCTGCAAGAGCATAAATAGGAACGATACCACGATCAGGCTCTCCACCATCCCCTAAATTTTCTATTTGGGGCGTATTCATTTGCATAGCCCCATATTGAAATTCTGCTTTGCCATATGCATATAGACGCTGACCTTTTTTATAAAAGTTCTTTTTATACCCTTGGTTAAATAAAACAATCTTTAGTGGACCAGTACCATCTGCAATGACCACCTCTAATATAGACAATCTTGGGCGAGGGCGTTTTTCTTGTACAGCAATAACATTCCCCACAACGCCACCGGTCATACCTGACTTTAATTCACCAATTCTATAAATTGTACGGCGGTCTTCATAGCTCCGAGGGAAATATGTCAACAATGATGTTACATTCGTAATCCCTAGCTTATGCAATTGTTTCTCCCGACCAGGACCAATCCCTTTAATGGTCGTTAACCGTTCATCCATAGAAACTCCTTTAAATATACGATAAACACTGAGGATATATCCAATTTCTGTATATCCTTGTGTAAAAGCCCCTTCATATCATAGAATATGATATATAGTATACCTTATATTGTAGTATATTTCATAAAAAGAGCAATATGTACGATAAAAACACTTGCTTTAACTATGTCTTTATGATAATATACTTTTGTTATGTTATAGATTAAGCTTGGAGGTGGAAACTATGGCAAACCTTTGCGAAGTATGTGGCAAATCCACATCTAGCGGTATGAACGTGAGTCACTCTCACATTCGCACAAGAAAAACTTGGAAACCGAACATTCAAAGAGTACGGGCGGTTGTAGACGGTGCTACTAAAAAAGTTAACGTATGCACTCGCTGCCTTCGTTCTAATAAAATTACACGCGCGTAAAATAAAAAGTACATGTACTCTTTGGGGTTCTAGAGCCCCAAAAAAAGCAGTTAGTTCATTTGAACTAACTGCTTTTTTTGTTATCTATGTTCCTATTACTAAAAATCTTACAAGGTAATATTTGGAATATAGTACTGTTTAAACAACTTAATAGCATATTGATCGGTTAAGCCTGCCACATAATCCACTACATCACGAGTGGAGTAAAACTCACGATTACTTTCACAGCCCTCCATATCGTCAGGATGTTCCATAAAGTGAGTAAATAAGTTTTTCACCACATGAGATGCCTTATTTCGATCAGGAATTAAAGCTGGCGCCAAATAGACATTTTTAAACATAAATTGACGGAATAGATTCATCGTCATCTCTATATCGGAGGACATAGAAATAACAGGCTTATCTAAAGATTCGCGCACCATATCTTCAACCATGGCTGTAATCATGCTAGAAGGAGTCATACCAAAGTGTTCACGCACTTCAAACGGTAATTCCTCAGCCGTTAACATGCCGGCACGCTGTGCATCATCAAAATCGTGACATAAATAGGCAATGCGGTCGACGATACGAATAATTTGTCCTTCTAAGGTAACTGGAATTGTAGCCCCTGTATGACCTAGAATACCATCGCGCACAGCAGTCGTTAAATTAAGTCCTTGATGTTCACCATGTTTTTCCAACACTTCAACCATGCGCAAACTTTGTTCATTATGATTGAAATGACCTACCATATCACGTAACGCATATTCCCCAACATGACCAAATGGTGTATGTCCCACATCATGCCCCATGGCAATAGCTTCTACCAAATCCTCATTGAGTCGCAATGCACGAGCCACTGTACGACCAATCTGACCTACCTCAAGGGTGTGAGTCATACGCGTACGATAATGGTCACCTGGCGCAATATAAACTTGTGTCTTGTGCTTTAACCGTCTAAAACATTTACTGTGAATTATGCGGTCCCGATCTCGTTGAAAGGCAGTTCTAAGTGGATCGGGAGCTTCCTCAATATCACGGACTGCATCACGGCTTTTTGAAGCATAAGGAGAAAGGAGTAACGCCTCCCGCTCCTCTATTTGTTCCCGTATATTCATTTACCCTCCGATGCGCGGTTACGGTCGATAAGTTGCATAACAAGAGATGCTGTTTCTTCGATAGATTTATTGGAAACATCTAACACTTGGCAATGCAAACGACGCATAATAGCCTTCGCGTATTCTAGTTCAGATTGAATACGCTCAATAGAAGCATAATTTGCTTCGTCCTCTAAACCGATGGCGCGTAACCGTTCACTACGAATATTATTTAACTTAAATGGGTCAATAATAAGACCTACAATTTTCTTAGCTGGAATTTTAAATAATTCTTCTGGCAATGGTACCTCTGGCACCAATGGCAAGTTAGCAGCTTTAATTTTTTTGTATGCTAAGAACATAGACAATGGTGTCTTACTTGTTCTAGATACACCAATAATAACTACGTCAGCCTTTTCAAAGCCAGACGGATTTTTACCATCATCATATTTTACAGCAAACTCAATAGCTTCAACCTTTTTGAAATATTCTTGGTCAAGCTTATGAACCATGCCCGCAGTCATGCGAGGCTTTGTAGATGCTACAGTACCTACTGCATCGAGAACGGGGCCCATAATATCTACAGCAGGAATGTTATATTCTGCTACTTTTTCATGAAGATATTTGCGCAAAGACTCAGATACGATAGTATGACAAATAACATGATTACCACGTTTTGCATCTGCTATGATTTCATCAATTTGGCTTTCACTATCAATATACGGAATGCGAACAATTTCAATTTGTTCCTTATCATATTGACTCGCCGTAGCTCTCGCCACAGCCTCTGCGGTCTCCCCTAAGGAGTCCGATATTGCATAAATAATTTTTTCTGCCATTCTATCAACCTCAATGTATGCTACATTCTAAAAATACTTTTGTTACCGTCGTTTTAGATACGCGGCCTACAACCTTTAGACGTTTCTTGTTTTCCACATCTTCGCGAACGACGACAGGTAAACAATCCACCTCATAATCTATCATCTTCTGAGCAGCCTCTACCAATGTATCTGTAGGCTCCACAGTTATAACCTTACTTACAGGGGTCATAATCATAGATATAGGCATGGTGTGCGAATCTGTTTGCCCCATTGAGGCACGCAACAAGTCCTTACGGGATACGACACCTACTAAATAGGAATCATCACACACTAAAATGGTCCCTACATCCTCAGTAAATATAGTAACAATCGTGTCATACAAACTTGTATCCCCATTGACTACGACTGCTTGGGATAATACATCACTTACCAGAAATGACTTTAATCGCTCCGCTGTTTGTGTTTCTTTTGAAAGCCCCACATAGTAGTAGCCTACATTAGGACGTGCATCTAAGACACCTAGCATAGTTAAAACAGATAAATCTGAACGCAATGCAGATCGTGTAACCTCTAAATGTTCAGCAATAGCACTACCTGTAACAGGTCCTTCTTCACGAACGATTTGAGCAATTTGTTCTTGTCGTTTCGACAGTTTCACACGGTAACCCCCTTTCATCTCTGTTTGTATTATATCCTAAGTTACCATTCAGAAAAAGAGGAGACCTACCGGCCTCCTCTTTTAATATAACTATATTATTACCAAGTTAAATCATCAGTTTCTTGACGACCACGACCAGTCATAGCATCAAGCATGATTCGTTGTTCTAATTGAGCCACCATTTTCTTAGTGCTTACAACTGCATCTGGATTAACAGAAATGGAGTCGATACCGCTCTTCACAAGGAATTCGCAAAGTTCAGGGTATACACTTGGTGCTTGGCCACAGATGGATACAGTTTTACCATCTTTATGTGCCACTTCGATAAGATGACGAATCGCTCTACGAACAGCTAAATTACGTTCATCGTAAATATGTTGAACTGTTTCGTTATCGCGGTCACAACCGAGAACAAGCATTGTCAAATCGTTAGAACCAATGGAATAACCATCTACATATTTATTGAATTGATCAGCTAAGATAATATTTGCTGGAATTTCAGCCATGAGCCAGATTTTGAAATCTTTACCGCGTACAAGGCCTTCTTGAGCCATCAAATTAGTTACAAGTTCAGCTTCCTCTACAGTACGGCAGAATGGAATCATAACTTGTAAGTTTTTGAAGCCAAATTCGTTACGTACTTTTTTAATTGCTTCTAATTCTAATTTGAAAGCAGGTGTGTATTTAGGATCGTAGTAACGAGAAGCGCCACGCCAGCCAAGTAATGCGCTGGATTCATGTGGTTCGTATTTGTCGCCACCTTTAAGGTCACGGTATTCACTAGATTTGAAATCGCTCAAACGAACTACAACTTGGCGAGGAGCTAAAGCTTGGCATACCTTACGCATACCTTCTGCCAATGTATTTACAGCAAAATCACTACGGCCTGTTTCGATAAGGTGCAATGGATGTTCATGGATGAAGGTAGTCCAAATGAACTCTTCACGCATAAGACCGATACCATCGCAAGGCAATACGCCATGTTTTTCAGCCAAGTCAGGATCGCCTAAGTTCATGTAAATCTTAGTACCTGTTACAGGAACAGATTCAGCAACAACATTTGCAGTAGCTTGTGCTTCTGGCTTTTTAACGATATCTTCTAATACGCCATCATATACGATACCATTTGTAGCATCTACTGTAATCATTTGACCATCTTTAATGGATGTAGTTGCTTCATGGCTACGGCTCTTAGTACCTACGATACAAGGAATTCCAAGTTCACGGCTAACGATGGATGCATGGCATGTCATACCACCTGCATCTGTAACGATGGCTTTCGCTTTTTTCATTGCTGGCACCCAGTCAGGAGCTGTCATAGCTGTGACAAGGATTTCTCCTTCTTTAAACTCATCAATATCCTCAGGATTGATGATAACATGAGCTTTACCAGCTGCATTACCAGGGGATGCTGGCAAACCTTTTACGATAATATCGCGATTACCTGCATCTAATGTGCTAGGTTTTTCAGATACTTCTGGTTTTTCTTTACGGGACCAAACTGTTTCTGGACGAGCTTGTAAAATCCAAATTCTACCATCTCGTTCATCTACGCCCCATTCCATAT
>CABTYY010000026.1:0-18151 GCA_902489125.1 uncultured Veillonella sp. | reverse complement strand
TTCAAGAGCTGTAGATGGGAATTTACCAATTAAATTTGCTAAGATATAATCTCTCGGTTTAATTTTACTAATAGCACCTAGTGCCGTAATAACACCAGAAGGAAAATATGGCAATGATCGTGCAAATAACATAACCACAAAACCATTTTTACCGGAGAAATCATCTACTTTCATCAATACCGTACTCTTAGCAATAAGCTTATCCGCCGTATCACGCAAGAAGTAACGCATAATGTAAAAGCTAATGACTACGCCAATTGTTTCTGCAAGCCAAGAAATAATTATGCCTGGCCACATACCAAATACTAGACCGTTTGCGGTAGATATAAATATGGATGGTAAGAAACCAACAGCATTAACAAAAATATCGAGAAGCATACTTACGACCATGGCCATAGGGCCAAAACCTTGAATATACTCTGCTATTTCATCCATAGATCCACTCGTCGCTAAATGCCACATAGTTGGATAAAATGTAGGATCTACTATATTGATGGCAATTAATAGAATGACAAAACCAATGCCTGCTATTAACTGTACCCAACCTTCACCAGAAGGCTTTAATTTTCTTGTACTCATATATACCTCGTTTTATAAAAAACTAATTCCATTATATCACGGATTCTATAGGACTATTATAATTACATTAGCATAAAAATTATAGAAAGATGTATAATACTATTATAACGAGAATATTCTTAATGAAAGAAGGTATATTATGGTATCAGCAGGTCAAACAGCTACGGCGACTGTAACAGTTACAGAATCTAATATTGCTAAAACAATGAAATCCGGTTCTTTAGAGGTCTTTGCCACACCAGCTATGTGTGCATTAATGGAAGAAGCAGCACAAGCAGCAGTACAACCATATTTAGAAGATGGCGAAGGCACTGTAGGTATCTCTCTATCCATTACTCATGAGGCCCCTACTCCACTTGGTGCAACAGTAACTGCTAAAGCTACAGTTAGTGCTGTAGAAGGACGTAAAATAACCTTTGATATTGAAGCATCTGACGGCGTTGGTATCATTGGTCGAGGAACTCATGAACGATTTGTTATTAATAACGAAAAATTTATGGCTAAAGTAGTAAGTCGTGCAAAATCTAACTAATAACTAGTTTTACTAATAGTCTATAACTAATTTTACAATACCCTAATCTCTAATTTAACATAACAAAATAAGACAAAAATGGCATCTATCCAACGATAGATGCCATTTCTATTTACGTGTTAGATTATATAATCTACTACATTAATTTATTAAAAGATTAGCAAATTTTAACTACCCAACCTTCAGGAGCTTCGATTTCACTATGTTGAATGCCAAGTAATGTATCATATAATTTTTTAGTGATAGGACCCATATCATCCATACCAGCCGGTACATTAATAGTGCCTTCTGGAGTATCGATTTGACCTACTGGAGAAATAACAGCTGCTGTACCACAAAGACCAATTTCAGCAAAGTCTTTTAGTTCATCTTTATGAACAGGGCGATTTTCTACAGTCATACCAAGGTAGTGTTCTGCTACATACATCAAAGAACGACGTGTAATGGATGGCAAAATACTATCGGATTTAGGTGTAACTAATTTACCATCTTTAGTGATGAAGATAAAGTTTGCACCACCAGTTTCTTCTACATGTGTACGAGTAGCCGCATCAAGGTACATGTTTTCTGCATAACCTTTGTTATGAGCATCAGTGATAGCATACAAACTCATAGCATAATTCAAACCAGCTTTAATATGGCCAGTACCATGAGGAGCTGCACGATCAAAATCAGTGATACGAATTTTGATTGGTTTAGCGCCACCTTTGAAGTAAGGGCCTACTGGTGTAGTAAATACACGGAATTGATATTCATCTGCAGGTTTTACACCGATAACAGAGTTTGTACCCATCATGTATGGACGAATATAAAGGCTTGCACCATGACCATAAGGAGGAACAAAGTCTTTGTTTGCTTTTACAACTTCTTTTACAGCTTCAAGGAAACGACCTTCAGGTAATGTAGGCATTACAAGGCGTTCACAAGATTGATTCAAACGAACTGCATTCAAATCTGGACGGAAGCATACAATGTGACCATCTTTAGTGTAGTATGCTTTCAAACCTTCAAAGACAGTTTGAGCGTATTGGAATACACCAGCACATTCATTAAGAACAACGTTAGCATCAGTAATTAATCCGCCTTCGTCCCATTTACCATCTTTATATGTAGTTAAATAACGGTAGTCGGTTTCTACATAACCAAAACCGAGATTATCCCAATCGATATTCTTGCTCATAACAATAACCTCCATTTATATTGATATACATTTAATCTTATCACTATCATCTTTTAATTTCAATAGATTCTATAGAGGTTATAAGTCATATATGTAATAAATTAAGTACTCGTATATATTAATATAGATTAGTATTTATGTTAGTTTTATTCGTCATATATAGCATCGAAACCATAAGGGTTTTTATCATAAATAATTTCTACATCTTTATCTATAATAAACTTTGTCCGATTTAAATTATAAGGTACATCATAACGCGTATGATAGGAAATCGATTCTACACGACCAGTACGAACCGCATTATCAGATCCAAAAGGAACTTTTACAATATCCCCTTCATATATGTCATTTCTATCGGTACGATAATAAAACTCTTGATGAGCCTTAAAAATATATACAGAGCAATACGTATAAAGGCTCCTATCAGATTTATAATTAGATTGTAAAAACGCTTCTAAAGATTTATCTCTTGTATGAGTACGTATAAAACTAATTAGATTTTTATACCATGTAGGCACATACTGATCTGTTAGATTCCCTATAAATAACGTATCCTCTTTATGCGCCCATTTAATTCGTACTGTTACAATACCACCACGAGCAGGATCCATATCGAGATCTTGACTCTTACTAAGACTAAAGGCCTTTAAATTATATAACGTGTCCCCTAGGTGAAAGTTAATGTCTTGCTTCAACTGATGAACCATTTGAGCATCTACATACTCACTATGACTATGGCTAGAATGTCCAAATTGTGTACTATTACAATCAATGGAAATAGTCGACTCATTCCAACGAAAACACAATGTATTTACATCACCATAGTCTTGATATATATTTTTTTGTACTTCAATATAAATCTCTTGAATTCTATCTTTTTCTCGATTTCCATCGAATAAAAGCAATGTAGGCTCACCTAGGATTTGTCTAAATAATATAGATATGGACCTCATATCATTATCAAAGGGAATTTCATATGTGAACGCTTTCTCCTCAGTGTTGATGAGCTGTACTTGAACAGAACACTCATCCTCATCATATAGAATAATATCGTCAGAAAATCTACGCCCCATGAGCTCTAACAAATATTTTTTTTGATTTTCCCCAATTGAATATGTCTTAGTAGTAAGGGACTCCGTTTTACCCTCTATAGGTTTTGAAATATGCTCCCATTTAATGTCATATGTAATACTTATAGTTTCCTTAATAGAAATATGTTGTATCTCATCAATATAATAATCTTCACGATTTACTTTTACTTCATTAGGAACACAATCTGGTAAATCACCATACCAACAACCAGTACTTGTAATGTCACAAGATACAGCAGTACCGGTAAATTTATCTGTACCATTTCTTTGCATATACATAGGGTCTCCTCCTTTTATTACTTTTTTAAAGTATAACAAGTAGGATGTGACAAAAATGCCTCTATAAAATTATTTAGTAAAAATATTTTTTACATACTGTTTTATATTATAATTAGCATAAGATATATGTATCCCATCCTATTAGGAGGTCCCTATTATGAACGAAAATAAACATTCTTTAATTCCTAGTCCTAAAAGTATCATTTGTATCGGTCTTAACTACGCTGATCATATTTCCGAAACTAGTCTAGCTACACATGATTTCCCAGAAATCTTTATGAAAACATTAAATGCTCTTGCAAGTGATCATGATACAATTACCATCGAAGACGAAGCATTCCATTATGACTATGAAGGTGAGCTAGTTATCATCATTGGTAAATCTGGCAAAAATATATCTCCAGAACATGCGAAAGATCATATCTTAGGATATACAATAGGCAATGATGTTTCCGCCCGTAGCTTACAATTTAGAGGCTCCCAATGGATTCTTGGTAAATCCCTTGATCACTTTGCCCCTATTGGCCCTACTCTGGTGTCTTCTGATGATTTTGACTTTGAAAGTGCCACTATTACAACAACAGTAAATGGCGAAATACGTCAACAAGCAAAGCTAGAACAAATGATTTTTAAGCCTTATGACATTATTGCCTTTCTATCATCCTATATGACGCTCCAAGAAGGTGATATCATCTTTACAGGTACACCTAGTGGTGTGGTATTAGGTAAAAATGAAAGTAAGTATTCTTGGTTAAAACCAGGAGATACTGTTACAGTTTCTATAAGCGGTATTGGAACCTTAGAAAACAAGTTTATTTAAAATAGGTACATTATTAAAGTATTGTGTCGGCTTATCGTCTAATTATTACAATATCTATTTACATAACCATATCTACTACATTACAAGTAAATATAAATAAAAAAGAGATTACCTATATGTATATATGACTATACATAGAAGTAATCTCTTTTATTATTATCTATATTTTATATTTACTATTACTTTATTTATACCTCATTTATGCTTCGCCTCTAGGTCTAGCATATATTGTTTTCGTTCAATGCCCCCTGCATACCCCGTCAATTTACCATTGCTGCCGATAACACGATGGCATGGAATAATAATAGAAATAGGATTATGACCTACCGCACCTCCTACTGCTTGGGCAGACATCCTATCTTTTCCTTGCTGTTTTGCAATCTCTTTACCTATATCTCCATATGTTGTAGTTTTACCATAAGGTATGGTTTGTAATATAGACCATACAGACTTACGGAACTCTGTCCCCTCTAACTGAATCGGTGGTGTAATAAAAGGCTTTTTACCATTAAAGTATTGGTCTAGCCACATAATAGTTACTTCAAATGGACCTGTTAGTTGCTCTATATACTCCGCATCATCATAACTTGGTGCATAATCTTCATCGATAAAAAATAAATCTGTTAAGTATGATAATGTACCAAGCATAATCATAGTTCCTAATGGGCTTTCATAGGTGTATTTATAATTCATAGTACATTATCTCCTTCTTAAACTAACCAATCATTCATAACTTTTTGTAAGTCATATTAAATGATACAGTATTTTTATGAATTTCAAAAGGTTTAGGTTCCTATTCTCTATTAATGGGTACATATAAAGTATCTATATTATGATAATAATTTGTTGTAGATATCATAATCTATATCCTTAAATACATTAAATACCACTTGTATTTTACTATTTGTTTCTTTTAAATATGTTCGTACCGTATCTATGGCAATCTGTGCTGCTTCTTCATTAGGGAATCTAAATCCACCAGTAGAAATACAACAGAATGCAATGGAGCGTAATTTATAAGCATTAGCTAACTTTAAACAGGATTGATAGCAAGAAGCTAATTCAATTCTTTCCTTATCTGTTACACTTTCATAAATAATAGGACCTACCGTATGAAGTACATGCTTTGCGGGCAAATTATACCCATAGGTCATACGAGCCACACCCGTTTTTTCAGGCATTTCCATATACTCAGTCATTCTAGCACATTCCATGCGAAGCTCTATACCAGCAAAGGTATGGATTTCATTATCGATACACTTATGATTTGGAGCAAAACATCCGAGTAATTTATTATTGGCTGCATTTACAATAGCATCTACAGATAATCGAGTAATATCTCCTTGCCACAAATAAATCTGAGGCTCTCGCTCTTCCATATCACTAATCGTTACGATTCCCTTTTCATGGGCCAATATATTTAAATATTCAGACTCTATCTTCATCCATTCAAGAGGCATTCCACCAGCAGGACGAATATTACATAAAGATCTAAAGAGAGTAAATTGCTCTTCTTCATTCATAGGGATCTCTATATGTTCGTTATGTCTCTCATTGTATTCTGCTACTAAGCCTTCAACCAAATAGCGTAACCGTTCTTGCTGTGTCATATGTAACTCCTTTTTGTATTGACTATACGTTCACCTAATATATAACAAAAAACTGCTAGCACATATGTATATGCTAGCAGTAACTTTACTGTGATTATATTATACTATATTATATTCAGTTTTAAGGTCTTACAAATGCTTGACCCCCATGGTTGACGAGGACATCCCCATCTAAAACCTTTGTGGTAACATTTTGTAGACTACCTTGGATTTGGCTCATCATGAATCGATAACCAGGACTATTTAAATGTTTTGTTAAGGCCTCTTGATCACTATAAATTTGGATAACATACCAATGATTTTTTACATTTCTTTCACGAAGCACATAACCGGCCTTATAACCCGCATCATCGCGTACGGCCCGTTCAATATCGAGTTGGTATTGACGTTGTACTGTGTCGATATCATTGCTATTAACAGTAAACTCTGTTAATGTCACTACTGCTTTACCATCATTGACAATAGATAAAGGATCTTTCTTCTCAAACAATAGTACAGACTGTACGTCATACATTTTACGATTTGTTAATTTAGAACCTACTTCATTAACAAAGGCTTGATAATGATCGGATTTGCGATGTGTTTCAATAGCGGCTAAATCTTTATAAACCTCTACTACATAAGACTCAGATGAATTACCTTTTACATGCGCTACATTCATAGATAATGTATTAGGTTCTTTCTCCATAGATGCTGTTAGATTGGCAACACCTGCACTGTTATATGTGCCCTGTAACTCTGTAGGAACTTGATAGCGATACATGCCTACACTAGGTGCTTTGTCTACACCTTCATCACGTTCCATAACGAGAGCTGCAAAGGATGTGCTTACACCTAATACTGCTATAACAGATGTTACAAGAATATGTTTTAATAATTTACTATTCATACATGCTCCGATTCGACTAAATTACAATGTAATATATTCTACTATTGTACCATGTTCTTCAATTAAGTTAACTAAGTCTTTTCCCTGTAGCCATACGGTAGCATCATTTTGATTAGGATGTATACCGATTAGATTATCTTTATAATCCGCATCAATATAGTAATGTACCTTTCGTTCTTCATCGTGAAGCAAGCAGAATGGAGATACGTGACCTGGTTTAATCTTCAAAATATCCCATAGTTCTTCTTCGGAACCAAAGGAAATCTTTTTAAGTTTATGATCCTTACGGAACTGTTTTAGATCCACACGCTTAGAACCACGAACGGTAATCAAATAATAATGTTCCCGTTTATGGTCTCGAATGAATAAATTCTTTGCATCCCACTCAGGATATGGCAACTCTACATTGGGCTTATCATCCATACTAAATAACGGTGCGTGATCCGTAATTTCAAAATCGATATGATGGTCACGTAGGCAATCATATACGCCTTGTTTATCTAACATGTAATACCTCTAATATAATTTGGTGAAAGTAAACATCATAGTGAAAGCAACTATATATGTGTTAATTATACACCAATCTTATTCTGAGACTGTATAGGTTCCATCAAATACAAATAACTCTGGATGTTCATGTACAAATACATCTTCAAAGATGCCTTCATATTCATAGACTACATCGTCTTTTCCATCTAGGAAATCAAATACCTCATCGTCCCATTCTTTTAAAATGGTCCATCGTTCTTCTCTATTAAATGGAACAGAACCGCCAAAGTAATCGATTACGGATTGTAAATTATCTGCTAGTATATCCATCTTGAAGAGGCGTAACCCTGCAAGAGCATCTTCCCATACAATGCCTGTAGAATTATAGAAGAACTGATGATGCCCACCATTATTAACCTCAGCGAAATACCAGCATATAGCGTTAAGATATCTTTGCTCTACGGTAAAACCTTTTGCAGATTCTAAATAATCATCGTATGAGCCATATATATTGATAGTCCAATAGGCAGGCTCATTGATGGTCCACATATCGTCTGTAGCTTGTATCTCTTCAACAGTGATCGTTCGTTGACGAGGTACACCTTCTCTTTTCTTCTTTTTCTCTGCTATATACTTGCTATAGGCAGAGCATAAATCAGGATAATCAACTTCACACTTTTCATAGTCCATCTGTAAACGGCACATATCCATGACTTCAAAGCAGTATTCCTTTATATCATTTCGATTTTCATTAGTTGCTAATTGTACACCGTTATCTACTAGAGCTAACATCTGTTGCATGTTCTCTGATGTATAAGCCTCACGATTAGTAGAAGCAATAGAGCCATAGGAGTACGCACAGCGATAATGCCACGCTGCATCTCTATATTCTGTATCAATGGCCTTAAATACTTTAATAGCTTCTTCTGGTTTATCGTTATTGTTATAGGCTCTACCTAGCTCGCCTAATAAAGGTACAGATAAGTTATCGGTGCCAACCCCCGTTAATACATCAATAATAACTTCCTCTTGTCCAATATCATTAAGATCTTTAATAGTTTGTAACTGTTCAGCATCAGACAAAGATAAAAACTGTTCAACACTTAAAGACATACAATACACTTCCCCTCATAGCATCAATATGTATATGAACTCATCTTAAGATAATTATAACAAACAACACAACACTATGGGTTACAGATTTTAAAATAATAGTTTATGACAAACAGCTATTTAACTAGCTACCAAGCCATACAACAAATACAGGAGTACCTTCATCATCATCGTCGATTTCATCGATATCGTCACCATCGAATTCATGGTCATCATAGGCTAGATTTTCAAAGAACACATGATCACCGAGCTCTTTATTGGCCATTAAATTATGTATCTTGAAAAGAAGCTCTTCAGTAGTAAAGTACTGTCCATTATCTGCTTTAAGTCGAGCATAGATTTCTACTTGCCACATACCGTCTTCTTTATCGTATTCTTCTAATTCATCGTCTTCGTATAAGTATTCATTAGGGTGAAGCTGACTTTTACTTTCAATCCAAGCTTCGTAGCTCACTAAAATTTCAGGCTCTACTAATGGCGGTAAATTATCACGATTAACGTTATGCTCTTCTAAGCATTCATAAAACTCCTTAAGAAACTCTTCTCTAGTATAGGTCGTTTTATTGAACACCCAAGGAATTCCCTTAAACTCATGATAGTAACCTTCATATATTTTATTACCATCTTTATCAGTACCAAGATATTCAATCTGCTCTGCATTCTCATCCTTGTTAAACAGGTTTTTTATGGCATTAAAAATCATAAGATAATCCTCCTTGTAGTCATTTAAACAATGCTTTGATTTCATTATTCATAATATATTCCTCAATATTGTAAACTAATCTCATATGAAATAACGTAGCCCAAAGCACAAAATTATAATAATTTAATCTAATTTATTACTGTTATAAATTTCCGTGTATAGTAAAAGCCCTTCGCATAAGCGAAGGGCTAATCTATTAATTTTTATAATGTTGTATACTAACTAGCTACCACACACAATATAGAATACAGGTATGCCATCTTTATTATCTATAAGTCCGTAACCTTCACATTCATGGCCTTCGTATTCAATGCCTTCAAAGAATACGTGATCACCCAGTTCTTTATTAGCCATTAGATTATGCAATTTAAAGAGCAACTCTTCTCTTGTAAAATATGTACCATTATCCGCTACGAGATGAGCCATGATTTCTACTTGCCACATGCCATCTTCTTTATCTTCTTCGCGTAACTCCTCATCGGTTACACGTTCATTGTCAAAGAGTTGGTCTTTACTTTCAATCCAAGCCTCATAGGTTACTAGAATTTCAGGTTCTTCTAATCTATCGTCGTCATCTTCTTGATCATCATCTACATAGTTCTTTACATTTTCATTGTATTCTTTGGAAAACTCTTCTCTGCTATATGTTTGCTTATTAAATACCCAATGTACTACATCATATGTAGGATAGTTATCTTCATCGCATTCAGTAACGTCTTTAATATCTTTACCTTCTGTAGCATCTTTGCTATTTTTCTTATCAAACACAGTCTTAATAGTTTCATATACCAAAGGATAATCCACCTTGTACTCTTTTGGCTTAATTTTAGATAGGTGATATTTTACTACTTCACAGCACCAAACAAGCTGTTTATCTAAGTGAGCTTCTTTCGTCACTTTTATGCCCGTCTCTATTAACTGTAATGCTTTCTGCACATGTTCAGATTCGTAGCTTTCACCAATAGCTAACATCCCATGAGCATAACCACAACGATAGTACCAAGACCAATCACGATGTGCCTCATCGATTCGTTCAAACAACTCGATAGCCTCTGACGCACGGCCATTATTGTTATACATACGTCCTAAGGTACTTAATAGTATAGGCGACAAATTATCAATGCCTATGTTCGTCAATAGCTCCATCGCACGCTTAATATCGATGCCCTCTTGTTCATTAAGGAGCTTAACCTTTTCCGTATCACTTAATACTTGAAACTCTTCATCCGTAATTTCTTCTATATTGAAATATAAGTTCTTAATAAATTCACCAAAGTTATCTGCTAAAGGAGTCATGGAGTAATCACATTCTTGATCAACCCGTACAACCTTAGGTTCACCGGTTGGACCGCACTCACGATAATCAAGGAAAATCATATCATGCCCACCAGAAATCGTATCGGCTACAACGACACCGATAGGGGGATATTTTACTTTTGAAATCCAAAACTCATTTCCCATCTCACCTAAAAGAGAGTATTTTTTATCTCTATCGATACCATATATACCTGTTACATATACACAATCGTCATCATCGTTAATAAAACAATTTTTCTTTACTACACCACCATTATGGTTTTTAAGTAGCTCAATATAGGCTGCAGGCAATGTATAGCCAAGCTCAGCTTCAGCATCCTTAATATCCTCATCGGTAACAGGTTTACCAATATAGGATTCAAATGCATAATCAACATCGTTCCAAAATCCGGTCCAATCAAAGTCTTTTAGATTACTCATAATACTCTCTCCTAGTTTAAACCAATATAATCTAAATGTTTAATTACTCATTCATAGAATAAGTTTTGATTAAAGCTTTCACCTCACGCCGTATCAATATTGTATCAATCATATAGGAAACAATGATATAAGGAGATGCATTTATAATCGCTATAGGGGCTAAAATAACTGCTACTCGCAATAAGTCTAGGGAATATGCATACCACTTAATATCTATGGTATTTAAAATGGGTATAACATAATCTATAACTCTTAATTCCCATTGCATTAATGGATTCAATTCCTCACTGGTTCCTACTAGCCAAGCAAAGATAATCCCAAAAAGCAAAAAATATAATATGCCAACGGGAATTAATATCTTCGCTCGCTTTTTTAATAGATTACGACAAATCTCATCTTCTTCCTCTGGTACTATATCATATAACATATTACACTGAATCTGAATCCGTCTAAATCGATAACGAATATACTTATACAAAATGTTATTCGGTGTATATAACATAATAGACTCCACATATAAGTCATACTAGCAAAATCATGGAAAATATATCATCCATCTATGGCAAAATAATGTAAATCTTTGAATTCATCATCCCAAAATGCAAAAGAAAAGATATGGGTATCATCAAAGGTTTGCTCGCAATAGGTCACAGCATCACGTTCTGGTTCAATAATAGGCGTACCAATGCGTGATTTCACGTCATCAATAGTTACATCACCATACAAATCTTGTATTTCGTTATAGATGAAAGTAACGATTGTATCTATATTCTTGTGGTAATTTACAGCTAATAGCTTTACCCTATCTAAATTAGCATCTGTTGGGTTCTCATCCCAGCAAAACTGTATTCCTTCGTAGGATATGGTATATTGCCTTAACTGTTCATCATATATTACAGGATTAGTCATCGTTTGTACCCATTACATAGCTTTCCATCTTCGGTCTTAAATCTAGTACGACTTCCCAATCATCTAATGATGGTACCTTATGATGTGCAATAAATTCTTCAATGATCTGGAATGCTGCTTGATGTCCTAGCTCATTTTTACCGTATATTATCGCACCCTGCTCACCATCATTAGTTACACTAAGCTCTATATGTAATAAATCGGTATCTTGATCACTACAAACTTGTACAAAGTTATACATTTTATTATCTATCGCAATTGCCTTTGATGGTGATATAACTACAAAATCCTGTTCTTGATCCTCAATAGCGTAGAGATTTTGCTCAACCTCATTCAAAGTAATCCCTTCATACTTATAGTCACCTACATCAATTGACCAGTCTGTATAGGTTTTCTCAACTGTATCTGCCATATGTATCTCCTCTGCTGTACAATTTACATTAAAACAAGGTTTCTAATTGACCTGACATATCTGCTATAAACTCATCAAATTTACAAAGTTCTCGCAGCTCTTGATGTTCTGTATCATAACAACCGATCTTTTTAGATTTAGGATCCCACACAACTTGCCAATCGTTATACTCGCCTAGCTCTTTAGATAGTCGTAATAGTTTACGGCGGCCTACTTTAAATGGAACTGTATCGATAAGAGGGAAAAATTCTATGGATATAAAATCAGAATCTGGCAATTCAAAATAAAGATTATCAGACTCTAAAAATACAACTAATGCTTTTGGTAGTTTAAAAGGTTTCAATTGATCCATTTTATTCTGTAAATCATGGTACTCTGCAGGCTCTAATGTTTTAAAATACTCCGCCATTTTCATATCGCCCTTTTCAATAGCAATGCTATAAGGACGCATACCATCCTTTTCTGTAATGGTCACATCCGCACCATGTTCTACCAAATATTTGCACATCTGTAAATCTACGTACCGAGCAGCTACACATAATGGTGTTGGCTTAAAAGGATATACAGAATCAGGCTTATTGTAATTAATATCTACACCATTATGGATAAAGAAATCTAGGACCTCATAATTGTTCTCTGTTATGGCATTTCTGAAAGCTTTACCGCCATATTTTTGTACTGTATGGCCTAAGTCATGAATCCGTTGTAGATTCTCATATTGCTTGCCATATAAGGCAGCTTGAAAAGCATCTACCTCCACAGAGTTCAAAGCGTGAATATTGGCACCATGATCTACAACATAATCTATTACCTTTTGATCAGCATACCGTACAGCTAACAAGAAACTTGGATTTTCTTCATCATTTAGATCTGCTCCATGTTCAGCTAACCATTGAACACTAGGTAAACAATTCATTACTAACGCCAATTCTAGAGGGGAATACTCACTGTACTTCCCCAATTGTATAGGTTTATGAATATCCCAACCACTATTTAATGCGCTTTCAAGTGCTGTTATATTTCCATTTATAATATCTGTCACTAACTTTGGCACAGATTCAAAACTGCCTAAGTCCTTAAGATGTATCATATGAAACCTTTCAACAAATTTTCAATTAAATATAACGCTATTTCGACATATGTATCTTTATTATACATCTATATGAGTCATCATTATTGAAACATAAATTATATAGCAGACAGATACTTTTCTTCAAAAGACGTCAATATGCCTAGTAGCTTAGTGTCTAAAAACGACATAGCCTGTTTTCTAATATCCGTTGGAATACCATAATAGGCCTGTGCTACACAACCACAAATAGCAGCAACAGTATCACTGTCACCACCTATTGAGATGGCATTACGAATAGCATCTTCAAAATCAGTGGATTCAAAGAAGGCTTGCAGTGCTTGTGGAACTGTGCCTTGGCACCTTTCATCGAATCTATAGGTGTCTCTGATTTCATCCAGTGTGAAATCCATCGTGTAATAATACTGGTTAATATAATCTCTGATTTCGAGTAGATCATTTCCGGTTTTAGCTAGATATATGGCAACTGCAGTCGCCTCCGCCCCCTTCATACCTTCAGGATGGTTATGAGTGACCTCAGTAACTAATTTAGATAGAAGCTTTGCTTCATCCAAACTATGTGCCACAAATCCAGCAGCACTAACTCGCATGGCAGAACCATTACCATAGCTATTATATGGCTTAGGATCCTCTGCGAAGATCCATCTATAGAACCGATTACCATATCCATAGCCGGGATAGCATCTTCCAATCGTTTGCATGCATTCCACTGCATTCTTAGAAAGATCACTGTAATCTGGTTGACCCATAAGAATTGCCTTTGCTATGGCAAGTGTCATGATACTATCATCAGTTAACACGCATTAATCTGTAAAGAAATCCAAGTCCTTGTGTCTATAATTATTAAATTCAAATCGTGAACCGACTATATCACCAATGATTGCTCCTAACATGTTAATCCCTCCCTTGATTTTTACTTCATGATATCTATAAAGTTAATATCTAAAAACTCTCTCTAATATAATTTAATCTTTAATATTAATATTATATGTACCGTTGTTTAAAATTTAAAATCGCTCAAGAATTATTAATTATTTAATTTAAGCATATTTATATCTAGTTTTTTGCCTAAAAGATAAAAATCATATGCAAGGCTTGCAGGAATACATCTAACTCTTATGTTTTCTAATCCTAGATTTGAAAACATTTTCATAGATACTTCTCCTAAATCTATGATAGTATCCTCTTCTGTTGGAAGTAAAAAGCAATTCTTAACCCCTTCAAAACCATGAGCATCTATAAATTTTTTATACGCTAATTGATAAAGGTATTGTTTAGAAATTGATTCAATACCGGGTTGTCCTTTAGGTGATTCTCCATGTTTCAAATTTGGAGTATAGTATTTTGCATCAAAAATATAAAATTGATTCTTAAATATTGTAATCAAATCAGGAGTAAGCGTATCTTTAGCTTCTTTATCAATTATTGACCAAAATGGTTTCTCTATTAAATTAATCAATTTAGTTTGTGAATTATACTCTTTATTTAACGTAACGGGCAATCTTAATTGTCCTAAGGGAATATCTAATTGATTATTCAAAATTTCACTACAAACACATTCCCATACTAGATTAAAAGAATTAGTTCCGAAAAATAAAAATCCGTCTCTGTAGTCTAACTGTCCGCCATGCTTAATATATGAGTAAATCCCCTTTAATACTAATTGCTTCCTAGTATTAAACTGTATATTTAATTCATTTTCGAGTCTATATAATATATATTCCCTATCTCCAAACTCAGTTAAACACTCATCAGTTAACTCAATTGGAGTAAGTTCAAATAAAGATAGGAGATCTGCCTCCATCAACTCTTTTGATATTAGTGTCAAAATACATTCATGAAGACGTTTAAAATAATCAAAATCATTATTAACTCTTTTTTTTGTCTGTATTTCAATATAATATGGTCTATTATTTGAAAGTATTGAGAAGGTTTCATTTATTGTTTTATCCCAAAAAACTTCTCCTGAACCATTAATTTCAAATATATTTTTTGAATTATTATAGATACCATTCTCAAAGTAATCATGCATAAGGAACAATAGGAGTGCTAATAAATTAAAGGAGCTATTTCTCGTATAATCATTTAACATATATATGATTTGTTCTTTTGAACTATACTTTTCTATAACTTTACAAACAACTTGTAATTCCTTTATCGGATTATCAACATTACATAAATACTTAGGATAACATTTGATAATTCGGCTAGCAACTATTAAAATACCAACAAAAACAAATACATAATAATAATCTTTACCAATAGCTTCTACAGGAATAATTTCTACACACTCATCAACAAGATCAGACATATTAAGTTGAGGACTCGATTTCCTTACTATCTTCAATATTCCAAATTCTTTTAACTTACTAATAATTAAATCTAACTGCTCTTCGGAACAATCAAATATCTCGAGAAGCTCTTTTTGTGAATATCGTTTCTGCTCTCTTAAAAATACAGAAATCATAATTAGTCTCGCTCCTAATTATCCGCTTGTAATAAATCACTATTATCTAATTCAGAAGATACCGGCTTAATTCTTTCAATATTAATATTAGCTTGAATATCTTTATGAAAAATTTCTACACCTTGTTCATCAAAAGCTTCACATATTTTTGAGTATCTAGTGTGTCCATATTTACTGTTTGCAAATAGCTTTGATCGTTTTTGTCTCGCAGCATCTTCAAATAAATACATAAGTACTTTATGTTTAAAAACTTCACAAAATTTATCACTATCAATTTTATTATTATCTGATAGTAAGCTATGTTTAGAAATGAAATAAGGGCCCAGCTGTTTATCCTCATTAATATTTTCATTTGCAAGAAACTCATTTATTGCTTTACGGAGTTGATTCCACTCTATCTTTTGCTTTTCTTTACCCCCAAGATATACATACTTTCCACTTACGTCCTTATCCCCATCATCTATACCTAAATACTGAAAGCTCCAACGTCTTTTAAATGCCGTATCCATTGGGAATACACCTTGATCGGCACTATTCATAGACGCCCATATAAACATATTATCTGGAAGCCTCAACTTACCATAATCTTCAGGCTTTCCTCCAAGTTCATATGCTAAATAATTCTTTATATCTTCAGAGGCATGAATAGGATACTCACTTACATTATTAGAATCTCTATCTAACAGCTGAAAAATATCCCCGAAAACAGCTGCTACATTCGCACGATTAATCTCTTCTATTAATAATAAGAACGGTTTAACTCTATCTGTACGACTATTCTTTAAAGCCTCCACATAAATACGCATAAAAGGTCCTGGAACATATGCATACGTAATTGCATCCTTCTCATCGCTTTTAATAGGAACTGGCTTATAGGTTCCTACAAAATTTGCATATGAGTAATCTGGGTGGAAAGTTATTCGCTCTAAATTATCATCATAATCATCTTGCAGTAATTCCTCAGCATCCTTATTTAAATTAAAACTCTTTCCTGTACCTGGTGCTCCAAATATTATACGATTGCGTTCAAAAGAGGATTGAATTTTAGTATAAAAATTAATAACCTTTTCGTGGTGTATATTCCTTTTATCCTTATCTTTTACGATTTCACTATTTTCTTTACCATAATAATATCGATTATATAAAAATAATAGATTATCAGATTTATGGAAAGGATAACAGATTGTGCGCAACCCTTCAGTCTTTTCTGGCAGTTTCTCCCCAGCATCAAAAAACAATTTCCAATTTGCTTTCTTCTGATGTGGCATCTCTGACGATGAATTAAATGAATATTCTCCTATTCCATCAACACATGCAATTAACTTCTCGCCTTCCATGATAACAAATACTGTATTATTATCACTTTTATAAAATCTAAATAGCTCCCCAGCTATTCTAGATGCAAATCTTTTTTCTGACAAATTATAATGCCTTTCAAGCTCTCGTTGAATAAAAGCTTTATCTATATCTTTTTTAATTTTTGTCTGTGTCAAATCACCTATATTAGGATATCCAAATCCAACAACACCTTGTTTATACCATTCACTTATATAATTCTTTGCTGAATCAGAACACCCCAAACGGATAAATTGACGTACCTCACCAAAACGCTTTCTGAATATATCTAAAAATTGCTTATAATACCATCCAGCCAAATTTTGTATTATTGAAATCTGACCACTTCGACCATATGCTTTTTCACTTGGTTTAATTTTTAAAGCTCTAAGTACATGCTTTTGCCAATCGGAAGAATGAAATCCGCTTAATTTATCATTACAAATCATAGAGAAATATTTATGTACCCATCCTAATTCATAATATTTTTCCCCAATTTCAGTTTTTAGTCTATCATCTAAGTCTTCATAATCTTTAACAGTTTCTAATTTTGCGTTACGTATTATATTAGCCCCAATTACCAATACATTACGAATTTCTTTACCAAGGTTTAATGCATTTTCTACTGTTAACTCTACTGGTTTTTGTGAATATCCTGTTGACCAAGTACCAGATTTTTGACTTTGAAATAGGCCAAATTTATAAGCGGATCCACCTGCGATACTGCCAAAATTCTCTCTGCAATCACTATTCATTTCAAGCCAATAGCATAAGGTATTCTTATTATCACCTAATGAATAGAACATAGTGGATAAAAGATTTGTATCATCTAACTCTTCTAACTTTTCTGGAGAAAAGCTTAGCTACTGAATATCGCTTATTGCACGATGCAGAAGATCGGAAGAGCACACGTCTG
>CABTYY010000025.1:0-18866 GCA_902489125.1 uncultured Veillonella sp. | reverse complement strand
ATGCCTCGGTAGCTCAGTTGGTAGAGCAACGGACTGAAAATCCGTGTGTCGACAGTTCGATTCTGTCCTGAGGCACCATTTGTATTCCATGCGGTTGTGGTGGAATGGCAGACACGCCATCTTGAGGGGGTGGTGAGCGTACGCTCGTGAGGGTTCAAGTCCCTCCAACCGCACCAAGATATAAGGACCTACAGTTTACTGTAGGTCCTTTTTGCTATAACATTAAAAGTTGTAGATGTATATAGGAGAGAGAAATGAATAAGAAATATTTTTTGCTGATGATGCTTTCACTAGCATTATATAGTCAGTCTAGTTTTGCAGCAGAAGTAGTAGATAGTCAGAATCAAAATATAAGTATTGAACAAAAAAATAATACAAAGTTAAAACAGTTTGTACAAACAAAAGGCCCAGTAAAAGTAGATTTTGTTGAGGTTATTCCTAGTGCTTTTAAAGCTGTTATAAAAGATAAATCAATAGATACGAAGGCACTTTCAATGGGCGATGAAATTATATTAGAGCGGATGGAGAAGGAGCACGGTTCTCAACGATTAAAAACATCAGAAAAACCTGATTTTGGAAGTGAATATAAAACGTTTGATCCACTTTATAATGATAAGGATGAAACAGCACTAAAAGAAATTAAACACTATAATACTGAATCAACACGTAATGAAGGCTATTTTATTGGTGGTCGAGAAAAACCTTTACGCATTGTGAGCCCATATATGAAAAAGAATGGTAAAGGGGAAATTAAGCTAACGAATCCCGTTAATACTAAAGATTATCGAACTCGTGTCGATCGGGATGCAGCAAATGAAAGGGAAATTCGAGAATATTTAGATAAAAATAAGGGAAAAGGACATGATCTATTTACGGCTAGATCTAAAGCTGAAATTAAAGAATCTTTGGAAAGTTTTTTTAAACCTATAGAATTGATTCAGTATCCTATCAATAATCCAAAGGATTATAAAAGGATACCTATGATTCCAGGCTTCCCCAAAAATATGCCAAGTTTTGCAAAAAATATTCATATGCATAGTAATCCAGGCTTTTTACAAGGTAGGGCTTATGTACAATTTGCATTTGGAGGCACATCGGAACAATTAAAGCCATATATTGATGAAGCGCTTTCAAATTCTAAAGTAGTTGTTTTAAAAGCTGATATATCCAATGTGTATGTTAAACGATATATCGATTCGAATATGGCTTATGCAGATTCTCTATATGCATTAATTCCAAGGTCGATATTGACTGTAAAAAATACAACTGTGCCGATGGGTAAATTTATACAAGAGCGACAAGACCATCCAATTGATAAATCTGTAGATGAAATATATGAGTTGGAAAATCAAGTATTAGCAGAATTCAATAAGGTACAGATTGCAGATGAAGACAATAGTGCAAAGTATAAGAGATATTTTGAAACTCGTAAACGAATAGAAGATGCGCGAGACGCATTAAAGCCTAAACCGGATTATGAAAATAAGCGTTCTAAAGATAAAGTGTATCCAATTTATACTGAAAAGGAAAATCAAAAGCTTCAAAAACAATATTTGCATAGATTGTCATATAATGAAGATTCCATAGAAATACCAGACAATTATGTATTGTATGTATTTGATTTTGGCGGAAGTCGGAATCATCCATATTCTCTAGGTGCTGCAGTTAGTCCTGATAAAAACTACATAATATATTTCTGCCAACAAGGTTGATTATAAAACAATAAAAGGTAGCAACATATATGTTGCTACCTTTTTTGCTATATCCATCTAGGCAGAATTTCATATTATATGTACAATCATAGTAATTAATAATATATTGATTTTAGTATGAGAGAATTTTATGAAATTTAACTATGGCGAGACGCTGCGAATCCGAAATGATTTATATACAATCCTAGGCAAAATTCGTTACATTGATACTCGTAGGAGAATTTGGTGTAAGTATAAGCTGGTTAAGCATAAGAATAATGCTGAATTTTGGATCCGGTGGAATAAAAAACGTGGCGCATATCAGTTTACAAAGTTGTGCAGTAAAGAGATGCCATCTGACATGAACGTAGTACATCGTGGCTATCAGATGGTTATAGGTACAAGAGGGGATGTAGATATAGATTTTGCGGATGTAGCTCGTTATGAAGAGTATGAAGATGCTAATGGCACGCATACATTTATTGTTGAAAAAGGGGTCCATACGACTGAGTATTCAAAAGGCGTTTATGTTGATAAGGAATATGTATCTATTGAAAGCGATGCAGAGATACCTAAGCCCATTCTAGATAAGATGGATACCATTAAGAAAATGAGATTCATAGGACCCATAATTTGGTTTCTGGCGAACTTATTAAATAATAAAAGGTAGTAACAATTTCTTGTTACTACCTTTTTATTTGCTCTAGAATTTAGTTGTTAGCTGTTAGCTTCAGCTGTTTGAAGTTGTTCAAGTTCTGCTTCTTTAGCATCCAATTCTTTTGCACCAAAGTGGGCAAGTACACAGAATGTAATGCAAAGAATACATGCTACCATTAGGAGATAGAAACCTGCATTCCAACCGAATTTATCTGCTAAAACACCAAATAGTGTTGTACCAAGGTTGGCACCTACGATGTAACTCATAAAGCCACGAAGGCCAACAGCAGAGCCTACAGCGAATGGAGGTACAATATCCATAGTTTGTACAGATGCTAAGAATTGAGGAATGTAGATTAAGCAACCTACGACAGCAGCAAAGAATGTAACCCATAAGAGGGATTCACTTTGCCAATAGCCAAAGATACAGAAGAAGATAATACTTACTGCAATGATTGCTGGTGGCATACGATAACCTTTGAAGAATTTATCGGAAATGTAACCTGCAAAAAGTGTAGAAGGAATGGCTGCCCATTCAAAGAATAAAAAGGCGATGGACATTTCAGCCTTAGAGAAGCCTTTTACTTGTAATAAGTAAATAGGCAACCATGTAAGCATACCGAAACGAATCATGTAAACGAATGTATCAACTAGAGACACATACCAAGCATTTTTATTTTTTAATACATATTGTACAAAGATTTGTCTTGTGCTTAGGTGAGGTGCTTCTGCACTTCTATGTGCTTTATGAGATGTATCGGCAATGATTTCACTAGTTGGCGGTAAGCCTTCGCGTTCAGGACTTTCTTTAATCAAGAAGCAAATAATAACAGCTACTATAATTGCAATAATTGCAGGAATACCATAGCTGCCTAATTGCCAGTGATCGGTAGTAGTGAAGTATAGCGCAGCGGCTACGATTGGTGCTACGATACCACCACCAAGATTATGGGAGATATTCCAAATTGCCCCAAAGCGACCACGTTCCTGTTTTGGATACCATTTGGCAAGTGTAATGAAGGATGGACCTACACCAAAGCCTTGGAAAAAACCATTAAGAACTACTAGTACTAAGAAGAAGGCGAGGCTGTCGGCAAAGCTCATAAAAATGTTGATAATTGCACAGCAAATAAGACCGAAAGCCATAAATTTTGCAGGGCTTGCTTTGTCAGCAAGACTACTCATGAAGCCTTTACTTAGACCGTAGGCGATAAGCATACCACTAGATAGCAAACCGATTTCCGTTTTGCTCATGTGTAAAATATCTGATAAAAAATGAGTTGATAAGGCAAAGTTGTTACGAACGATATAGTACGCTGCGTAACCAATAAATACACCGGCTAAAGATTGAAATCTATATTTATAATATAGATTCATAATCATATTCTGTGGAACCGATGGTTTTGCCTCTTTTGGTTGTAGAAATGAAAACATTGTTATTACCTTTCTTTCTTAATAACCAAATTCTAGTGTACTGCTAATATTACCACTTCTAGATGATCTATGTAAATGATTTATGGTACGAAAATAAGCGTTTATGTCATGAAATTTATTAATAATACAATTTATATAAATCTTTTGCAAGTATTTATTAGTAAAAAGAAAAGATAAAATTTTTCTAAAATATTGACAAAGTTATTTTATAATTGTATATTAAAGGTGACATACTGGCGTGTCGTTAAAGGGACTTAGAGAGAGTTAGCCAGACTGACATATGATATAGTTCGAGAGTAACTATATACATAAAAAGGCATGCCGCTGAGAGACGAGAGAAGGGTGGTGTGCCTTTTTTGTATGCCTAATTTCTGAAATATAAAATTTTATTAAAATAGTACTGTTTATGTGTTTAAGGAATAGACGAAAACCTCCCTATGTAATACAATGTATTATCAACACAACGTTATCTCTTTAATTGGCTTATCAAGAACGTAGATAATGTAGAAAATCCTAGATATTCAGGAAAATCACTGACAGGTAATAAGACGGGGTTGAGGCGTTATCGCATTGGTAATTATAGAATCATTGCTGATATTAATGATGACAGATGTATTATTTTAGCGTTAGAAGTTGGACATCGAAAAGATATTTACAAATAGAGGATATACTATGAAATACTTACGTCGTGAACTTAATCAAGTAGAAAAAGAATATTTAAAACAATTTGGGCAAGACTCCTTGAACCGTGTCGTTCTACACGATCCAAGTACAAAGGATAAACAAGAGGTACAAGATACGATTGATATTCTAAAAGACGCTATGGCAAAGAATAAACCTTTAGAACAAGTTCCAGAGGATATGTGGAAGCTTATAGAGTTTTAAAGGATGAGGCATCTATTTCTTACATACAGCTCAATAAAAATAAAAGGCACATTGTTAAATGAATGACCTTCCTAATTTTAGGAGTTAGTTCAAAACAATGTGCCTTTTTGTTATAGGTTATAGAGTTCAGGTTTACGATCTCTAAAGATATTAATTTTGTTACGGATATCTTCGACTACAGCGAGGTCGATGTCTACGGAAGCAATGCCTTCATTAGTATCCATTTCAAGTAGGTTGGTGCCCCATGGATCATATACAGCAGAGTGACCTGTACTTTGAACGCGGCCCACTGTGCCACAGCCGTTTACAGCACAGACGAATAATTGGTTTTCAATAGCCCGCACTTCATTGAGTACCTGCCAGTGACGTAGACGCATAGTAGGCCATTGAGCAGGCACAAATAATAATTCTGTGCTTGGTAATGCAGCCATTCTTACTAGTTCAGGGAAACGGATGTCGTAACAGATGACCGTGCTACAAGGAATTCCATCTAGCTCAAAATGCGTAGTATGAGTACCGCTAGCAAAGTATTTGTCTTCCTTAGCAGGGCTAAAGCCGTGCATCTTAGAATATTCACCTACAAGTTCACCGCTTCGGTTGTACACATAGGATGTATTAAATACGAGATTGTCTTTTGCAACTGCTACAGATCCACCTACAATATTTACATTATGTTCTTTAGCGAATGCACGTAATAAGGCTTTTGTGCGGTCCCCATTTGTATCGGCGATATTGATTAGCTCTGTAGATGGATAAAACCCAGTGTTCCAGGTTTCCGGTAATACGATAATATCTGGACTTTCAGATAGGGACTGATTCAATAACTCCTGAACGCGACTGTAGTTATATTCTACGTCGTTTACGTGGACATCCATTTGTATGAGAGTAAGACGTTTTTTCATGGTAAATCCTCTGTGTATTAAAATAGTCTAGTCTACACTATATAGTATATAATTAGAATATTAAAGCATTATTGAGAGTATTACAATATGACAATGGTAATAGTTTAAATACTATTCTTTTGTAGGCATGGATAGAGTGGATTTAGATAACACTAGATGTACAGGCAATCATTGCCATAGGTATTCCTGATGAGCCTATGTATCCTAGACCTAGAAAATCGATTGATGAGGTACTAGTAAAGCGTTAGTTTTTTACTAATCTTCATAGAAATGTTATAATATTCTGTATATAATTGTGTTCTAATAGAGGAGGACCTATGAAACGGATTCCATTGGTAACACTATTAGTTGTCGCATTGGCTGTGGTTTTAGCCGGATGTGGATTGCTTTCACAAAAAACGGAACCACCTAGTCCAACGGCGCCTGTAAAAGAAGTCAAAATGGTACATCCAACGGGCATCCCTGTTCTTATGTATCATAAAATTGGCGATGATAAGGATAACGATGCAGTTATTCGTGAGGATCTATTCAGAGAACAAATGAAGTTCCTCAAAGATAATGGTTATAATCCATTAACGATGGACCAACTATATGATTATGTCGTAAATGGTGCAGCAGTGCCTGAAAAACCTGTTGTATTAACCTTTGATGACGGTTATGCAGATACGTATTCTATCGTATATCCAATTATGAAAGAATATGGTTTTGCAGCCACTGTGTTTATCAATCCTGGCGATGTAGGTACACGGTTAACTTGGGATCAAATTCGTGAAATGCATAAGAATGGTATTACCATTTCTAATCATGGGTTCCAACATATCGAAATGGGCCAATTGTCTGAAGCTAAACAAATAGAAAATATTACAAAGGCTCAAGAAGCCCTCGCGAAAGAAGTGGGCATCAAGGATAATCCTTGGTTCTGCTATCCTTATGGAGATAAAAATGAATTCACCGATGCTGCCACTAAAAAAGCGGGCATCAAAATGAGCATGGCTATGAAATCTGGCTGGGCTCATACAGGTGATAATCCATATAACATTTTGCGTGTTTGGGTTGGTAATGCTGTTGATATCAAACATTTTGAAGAACGCATTAGCACCGAACATTTCACTGATTTATAAGGAGAAATACATTGTTCAAAAAGAATTGGGTAAAGTTCATCATCATGGTGTTCCTATTTACCGTTGTAACCTCACCATTCGTGGTGCTCTTTGGACCATTTAATAATGTAAAGCGCGCCGTTATTGGTGCCATATTGCAATCTCGCCATCCTCATTACATTACATGGCTATTCAGTGAAGATGAATTGCAATCTATTTTGGGCACAGTTGGTGTTGTTAAAAGCCAAGATTTGTTTAAGTTTAATGCTCGTGAAGATAAGAGTTTAAACCTTGAAAAAATTCAGTCTGCTCGTTATGTAGGCTATATTCTTGAAATTCCAGATCCTCGTCGTATTGAAGTCGGTACAGCTGCTAATATTCAAGAAAAAGGCGATACTACAAGTAATATTGCGAAGATGAATAATGCGGTAGCTGCTATCAATGGCGGCGGTTTCCACGATCCAAATGGTACTGGTACAGGCCGTTTGCCTTATGGCTTTATCTTGCATGATGGTGAATATGTCATCGGTAAGGATGTAGGCCCTGAAGAAGCGGTAGACTTCGTAGGCTTCTCTAAATCTGGTAACCTTATCGCTGGTAACTACGATAAAACACAACTTGGTGATATGAAAGCCATGGAAGGTATTACCTTTGGCCCACCTCTTATCGTAGATGGTAAGAAGATGATTACCGAAGGCGATGGTGGCTGGGGCGTAGGTCCACGTACTGCTATCGGTCAAAAGAAAGATGGTACAGTACTATTCCTCGTAATTGATGGTCGTCAACCAGGTTATTCTCTTGGCGCTACATTACGTGATGTACAAGATATTCTCTATGAAAAAGGTTGCTATATTGCAGCGAATTTAGATGGTGGTTCTAGTTCTACACTATACCTCAATGGTAAAGTAGTGAACAAACCAGCCGATTTGTTAGGGGAACGCATGATCCCAACGGCGTTTATCGTGAAATAGGAGGACACATGAAACCTTTTACGCGTGTACTGAGCGCCTTTGCGGTAGGTATTCTTCTGCAAGGTGGGGTGTACCTATACCTTGATCAATATATGTTTGCACCGACTACAGATTTTAATGTAGCCGGCGCGTCTAAGGATGATACTAAAAACTTTCCTGATATTAAGGAAGGTACTAAGTATGTATCTTATGACCGTCAGTTCATGGCGGTTGTTACTGAAAGCTCTTTGAAAATTTATAAGGCTAATGAAAGCAAGCCTACTACAATAGATTTGAAGGGCCGCTCTATTAGTTACTTTAGTTGGATGCCTGACCGTAACTATGCCATCATGGGTCTATATGATTCTAGAGAGGTTGTTATGGCTCGTCTCAATGCGGATGATCCAGAACATGAAGTAGATACAAAACTTGAAGATTTGCCTCGTAATAGTAAGATCGTAGATGCTGCTTATTCTGAAGCGACGAATGTTGTTTACATGAAGGTAAAAGTTCAAGAAAACGCATATAGAATTTATCGTACTGATGCGAATTATGATACGCGTCGCGTCTATATGCAAGCTACTGATATTGGCCATATTGGCGTATTCTATGATGAAGATAGATTCTTCTATGACAACGTTAAAACTGGTGATATCTTCATGTTTAACGGCATTGAAGGTGGTTGGCGTGTAATTAATCCACCAGGACGTTTCCGTCTAATTGGCGTTGATATGGATAAAACTATCTATATTGCTCGCGTGGATGAAGATAATAACGCCCTAACTGTTTATACAGGTAAATTGGGTGTAGGCTTCAAACCAGTTTATAAATATAATCATCCTACTACATTCAATGAATTGACATTGTCCGATGTAAAAGACATTATTAAGAATGGTAGCGATGAAACTACAAAGGTGACAGAGGATGATACATCATCTAAATCATCTAGTGATAGTAAAAAGAAATCTTAATAAAAAGCCTTTATAATGATTCATTATAAAGGCTTTATTCCTATACTCATTTGGACTATGAGGATATATATGAATATATTATTTGTACGACTCAGCTACATAGGTGATATTCTACATGCCACACCTGCTGCGCGCTGGATAAAAGAACACTACCCAGAGGCCAAGCTACATTGGATTGTAACACCTAGCATGGTGGAACTTTTACAGGGAAACCCTTATGTAGATGAAATTATTCCTTGGGAACGGGATGAATACGAAGCACATTCTAAAAAACTACATATTCCAACAATGTGGCGCATGTGGTGGGAGCTTAGAGTTAAGTTAAAACCATACAAATTTGATGTGGCTGTCGATGTACAAGGTCGACTCATAACAGGACTTGTTTTATTAGCATCAGGTGCACCTATTCGCCTAGGACTTGGTGGTACAAAAGAGCTCAATTGGATGTTTACAAACTACAAAGCAAAACCCAGTACAAATCATGTCATCAAGCGTTATATAGAGGTTGCTAAATTGCTGAATACAGCTGTTGCAGAGCATAGTAGCTTACATACATCTGTTCCTAGTTGTGATGATAAGGAAAAAACTTCTATAGCTAATGGTTCAACTGGTAAAAAGTTATACCACATGGATTTTTTTGTGCCATCTAATTTGCATGCTTGGGCAGAAGAACAGTGGGAAGCAATTAGTTGTGATACCTCTTTGAGTCGTGGAGAGATTGAAAAGCCACTGCGTATAGGGCTTGTTTTAGGCACGTCTTGGGCGACGAAAGAGTGGCCTCAAGAAAAATGGTATTCACTCATTAAATCACTTCAATACAGGGCCAATTTTTTGTGTGTAGGCGGTCCTAAAGAGGCTACTCAATACAAACCGTTGATAGATACCTTAACAGCAGATGGCCTTGATAAAATTATGCTGAATATGTTAGGGAAGACCACACTTCAAGAGGTTGGAGCTTTAATTGAAAGTTGCGATGTAGTAGTGACTGCTGATACGGGGGCATTGCATATTGCACTAGCTTTAAATAAACCTGTTGTCGCGCTTTTTGGACCTACAGATCCTAAGCTGTGGGGGCCGTTGACGGGTAACTTTAAGGTTCTTGTTAATGATGAGTTAGATTGCTTAGGATGTCGTAAACGACGTTGTCCTAAGCCTGATCAATATTGTATGTCTGGTATTGAATCGGTACGCGTGAAAAAGGCAATTTTCGAATTAATAGGAGATAAACATGGCAAAGTTGAAAATTCAAAAAGGTTTATCCGATGCGGATATGATGAAAAACTTTAAAGATACTGAAAATTTTGAAGAAACAATGCTTGATAGAGAGCGTTCTGCTAAGAAACCTGTAGTACATCAAAGTCCAAAGCAAAAGGAAGATGCATTCTATCGTGAGTTCCTTACAGAGAAGGTAGAAACTTTAATTGGTAAAATGTTGCTCGATATTAAGATGGAATACTTCAAAGAAGGTGAGGGCGCCTTCTCTATCCAAGTTAAGCGGGATGGTAAAAATATTGTTCTTGAAACGGCACCAAAAAAGGTAAAGCCTGAAAAATAATAGGATGTAGATTAATTAATAAAAGAACCTGTCTATAAAAGGCAGGTTCTTTTGTATATTTATAAATTACAAAAAAATGGGCGTATTATCAATAAAATTGATGAGGTTATAAGCGTACCGATGATTATCGAATTACTAGATTTATAAATACCGATATACTTAGAAAGCTAGTCAATAATAACTAAAAATTATTGCGATATAAATTTTGGTTTCTCATTAAAAAGAGAAATTACAAAGAAATAAAATTGATTAAAAATACATGTTAAATCCTAGCTTTTTAGCACTTTATTGTGATTTCTATCACGAAAAAATCATAATTGAATACATGAAATTATGAGTAAATAGCATAATGTGGTTGTTGACAAAGAATTCTATAAGTAGTCTAATATAAGTATGTCTTAACGATTGCTTGAGTATTTGCTCGTGTGAGCAGGTGCTATAAAAATCGTAAAAAAATAGGTATGAGATAGTTATGTAGTGGATGTATAAAATTACATACATAAACTATTTCGATTTGGAGGATTAACATGGCTAAAAAATTAAGAATCTGCGAAACCGTTCTTCGCGACGGTCATCAATCTATTTTGGCAACACGCATGCGTTACGAACAAATGGAACCAGTGCTTGGCCTTTTAGATGAAATTGGTTATGAAGCTCTTGAATGTTGGGGCGGCGCTACTTATGACAGCTGTCTTCGTTTCTTGAATGAAGATCCATGGGAACGCCTTCGTAAATTGAAATCCAATTTGAAAAACACTCCACTACAAATGTTACTTCGTGGCCAAAACTTGTTGGGCTACAAACACTACTCTGATGATGTAGTAGAAGCATTCTGTAATGCAGCTGTAAAAAATGGTATCGATCGTATCCGTATCTTCGACGCATTGAATGACCCTCGCAACATGGAAGCTGCTATTAAGTATTCCAAAAAAGCAGGCGCACACGTTCAATCCGCTATGGTATACACAATCTCCCCAGTTCATACAACTGAAAGCTTCTTGAAAGTTGCTGAAACATTGGTAGAAATGGGTACAGATTCCTTATGTATCAAAGATATGTCCGGTTTGTTAGGACCTGCTGATGCATATGATTTGGTTTCCACATTCAAAAAACGTTTTGGCGAATTGCCAATCGACTTGCACAGCCATTTCACTTGCGGTCTTGCAAGCACTACATACTGGGAAGCTGCTAAAGCTGGCGTAGATATCATCGATACTGCTATCTCTCCATTCGCTCATGCAACTAGCCAACCAGCTACTGAAACTATGATCGAAATGTTCAAAGGCACTGAATGGGATCTTGGCCTTGACCTTGATAAATACATTCCATTAGTTGATCACTTCCGTAAAGTAAAACAACAAATCGCTGAAGAATTCAACTTGAAACCAGCTAGTGATGTAATCCCAGCTGTTCGTCGTTACCAAATTCCTGGCGGTATGTTGTCCAATACTCAAAACCAATTGAACGAAATGGGTATGGGCGATCGCTTCTTCGACGTTATGGATGAAATGCCACGCGTTCGTGAAGACTTGGGTTACCCTCCATTGGTAACTCCAACATCCCAAATCGTTGGTACAATGGCTATGATGAACGTTATGATGGGCGACCGTTATAAAATGGTTCCTAACGAAGTTAAAGACCTTGTACGCGGTAAATACGGTGCATTGCCTGGTAAAATTTCTGACGAAATCCGTCACACTATCATCGGTGATGAAGAACCTATCACTTGCCGTCCAGCAGATCTTATCGAACCTGAATTGGAAGGTTACCGTCAAGATTTAGCTTCCAAAGGCTACAATGGTATCACTGACGAAGACGTATTGACTTACGCTATGTTCCCAGAAGTTGCTATTAACTTCTTCGATGCAAATCGTCGTTAATCCAAATATTAAAAGAGGATTCCTAAGGAATCCTCTTTTTTTATGTATAAATAAGACAATTGAATTATATATGAGTAGGGGAACTGTTTTGATACTAATAATATAAGGTAACAGAATTTATTTTTACAGATATAGCATTTTTATATTTAGAGATTTTATAAAAAATATAGAGAATTTTGAATAAGACGATATAGAAGCTTATCTTTGATGTCCTAAAAATTACTTATAATATGTTGATATAGGTTACCCGGATGCGTGTAATTTATATTAAAAACTTAAGAATAGTAGATAATAAAAGGCATACTGACTATATGTAATAACTGCCAATTATAAACTAACAATGAAGAAAATATGAAGGTTAAATCACTTTTTTGAGCTTTTTACTTGCTTTAAGTATTAAAAATAGCGTAAACTATAAGAAGTATCTAAAATTTATGATATTGAGGTAACCCTGTGAATTTACAAATACGGATTTGGATATCCAATGTTGTGCTCTTTGTAGTGCCTATTTTGATAGCAATTATCTTATTTTTGCTATACTTTACAGGTCTGCGCATATTGGCTAATGCCGGTTACTATTTGCGTATTGAGCAGGAACAACAGTTTAAAAGTGTCAGTCGAATCACTGAAACAATTACCTTTTATGGTTTAGAAAACAACTTAATAGATAGCTTAGTCAAGCCTAGCTATAGCCTGCTGGATCCAAAGGAAGTATATGTAGAAGTACTAGATCAAGGTAATATGGTGTATAACTATGGTAATCCTCAAATCTATAGTGCCTCTGCTATTGTTGGCCTTATTGATGTAAACCCTGAATTACAAGGTATCGTATATCAGTCCAATAATACTTTCGTATATGAAATGAGGAAATACGATGGGCGTCATGCTTACGTATATCATATTGCTATAAAGCGAGCTACTCATGGTAGTGATAGTTTAATGGAATCAGTTTCCTTCTATATTATTGTAGTGGCTATATTACTCTTTATTGTTACCTTCTTTGCTATTAACCGATTTGTTACACGCTTCATTATGATTCATGTTAAGAATATGACAAAATCGTTAGAAATGGCCAATCGTCAGATTGAAATGGAACAGGAACAACAAAAAGAGTTGTTAGCAGGGATATCCCATGATATCCGAACACCATTAACAGCTATTAAAGCCTATGCAGAAGGTGTTCGTGATGGTATTGCACCAACAGAAGAGCAACAAAAACGCTATATGGGAATCATTTTGAAACGGGCTAATGATTTAGATTCTATGTTAGAGGAATTGTTCCTTATTACAACATTGAATTATAAGAAAGAGTCACGTCCATCTGAACGAATTGAACTTGGTCAATATGTACGTGATTTTGTTGAAGATCATTTGGCTCCTTATCAAACAAGAGGACTTGAAATCAAATCCCGCATAGCAACTGAAAATGCTTTTATTAATGCAAATCCACAATTGTTACAACGTGTTTTGCAAAATGTGTTGAATAACAGTGCTAAGTATAAAATGGCCGATATTGGTCATTGTGTGATTGATGTAACTAGTGATGATGATTATGTATACTGTGTTATCAGTGATGATGGCCCAGGGGTACCGCCGGAATCTCTAGAGCGTCTAATGCGCCCGTTTTACCGTGTAGATTCGTCTCGTACGAACCCACAAGAAGGTAGTGGTCTTGGATTATCGATTATTCGTCGAATTATGGAAATCTTTGAAGGCCGAGTTGTGATTGAAAATGTAAGACCACATGGTCTACGTGTTATATTAGAATTTCCTAAACAAGGAGAAGAATCATGAGTGAACATATCTTAATTATTGAAGACGATTTGGATATCGCCAATATTGAGCGTGATTATTTAATGGTGGCAGGTTATGATGTTACGATTATGACTAATGGTACGGATGGTATTGAGGCTGCTTTAAATACTCCTGTAGACCTTATCATCCTTGATGTTATGTTGCCAGAAATGGATGGGTTTGAAGTTTGTCGCCAAATTCGTGACAAGGTTCGCGTACCAATTGTAATGGTAACGGCTCGTCTTGATGATATTGATAAAATCCGTGGCTTAGGTGTAGGCGCTGATGACTATATTGAAAAACCATTCTCTCCATCTGTATTGATTGCAAAAATCAAAGCTATGCTAGCTCAATATAAACGCTTAACAGAGCGTGATGCGATGGAAACTAATGCTATTCAATCTGGTGAGATTCGCCTTGATCCTAAGATGATGAAAGTTTGGGTAAACGAAAAAGAAGTTCACCTTAAAAAGAAAGAGTTTCAATTATTAGAATTTTTAATGCGTAATCGTGATATCGTATTTAGTAAAGAAGAATTATACTCTCGCGTTTGGGGGCTAGACTCCTATGGTGATTATGCAACAGTAGCTGTACATATCAACCGTTTACGTGAAGAAATTGAAGATAATCCATCAGATAGTAAACATATTATTACCGTATGGGGTGTGGGTTATAAATTTGTTTGATAACTGAAAAATATATTCATACTATATTCACGTTATTCGTGGCTGTTGATTAAATATGAATTTATCGAGGGTTATTATATAGATATAATCAAAGTTTTAACAATATTTTATAATGTTACTTTGATAATTTAGATATACAATGTATACTAATTCTAGTAAGGCTGAAGTTTGATTCCGGAAAAGTACAAACTAAACTTCTCTCTCTTAATAAGTTCTCTCTCAAACTTTTCTGGGTCATATATACTCTCTCTCAACAGTCCTTACACTCTCAAACTATATGCATAAAGGGCATTTGCTAGCGACGGCTAGTGAATGCCCTTTATGTTTTATATGATAGCTTTATATAGAAGGTTTTTTATATCATGGCTCCTATAATTGTTTTTTAAAAATTATTAGAAACATATTATTTATAGAAATTATATTTTTATAATAGATGTAATAAATTGTTATGTTGCATTGTAAAGTGTTGCGTACTATAATAGGTTCATCAAAATCAATTTTATAAAATTGATTTTTGGTAAAAGTTCGCATAATACTATATTGCATTGTTATTAAAGTGTTTATTCAATTATGATTAACACTTTCACTGATAATTAATATAGCGTTAAGATAGCCTTAAGAAGTGCTATAAGGAAATCATTAAGAAATGATATGAGGAGAAATGTATGAATTTTTCAAAATATAAGAAATCAATTATTGCCTGTGTGCTAGCTCTTGGTATTGGTGTAGGCGGTGGGTACTATTTCTTTGGTAGTCCTGTGACACATCAAGCAACTGTGCGAGAGCAAACAAAACAAACTAAGCCTATTACAGATGCACGTAATACATATGTAGTTCAAGCTGCTAAGGAATCTGGTCCTGCTGTAGTGGGTATTACTACACAAGTTTTCCAAAAGGATATTTTTAACCGCACCATTTATGCTGGAGAAGGTGTAGGCTCTGGTGTATTAATCGATAATGATGGCCATATTGTAACCAATAACCACGTTGTAGCAGGTGCTAAAAATGGACAAGTTACAGTATCTTTGTCTAATGGTTCTACCGTAACAGGTACCGTTATCGGTACAGATGCTCAAACAGACTTAGCTGTTGTTAAAATCGATCCACCAAAGGATATTCAACCTATAAAAATTGGGGACTCAGATTCCCTACAAGTCGGGGAACCGGCTATCGCTATTGGCAATCCTTTAGGCCTAGAGTTTAAAGGCTCTGTTACATCTGGTGTAATCAGTGCGTTAGCACGTACTATCGATGATCAAGGTCAACGCTTCCCATTGATCCAAACAGATGCAGCTATTAACCCAGGTAACTCTGGCGGTGCTCTCATCAATGCAGATGGTGAATTGATTGGTATTAATAGCTCTAAGATTTCTAAAGAAGGCGTTGAAGGTATGGGCTTTGCCATTCCAATCAACTCCGCTATGACAGTTGTAGATTCTATTATTAAGAATGGTAAGGTTGTGCGTCCTTATATTGGTGTATGGGCTGTAGATCGTCAAACAGCAGCGCGTAACAATGTAAGTTATGAAGGCGAAGGTCTTCTTATTGTCCAACTTGATGCGAATGGTCCTGCTGCACAGGCTGGTCTAGTAGAAGGAGACACAATTGCTCAAATTGATGGCAAGGATATTAGCACATTATTAGAATTAAAAGAGCAAATTGACGCTAAGAGCCCTGGTGACACAGTTTTGGTATCCTATACTCATAATGGCAAAATGAAGAGCACACAGCTTAAATTAGGACAAGCATCTTCCAATTAAATACAGGCTATTTAAGATACGTGAAGCCTCTTTATCCTGAATAGAAAATCCTCATCCTTTGGATGAGGATTTTTTTGTGAGATGATATTTGGGATGCATCTCAATATAAATAACTTGAAATTAGTATAATTTTGAAAATATTTTTATCTCTATGAACCTAGAGTTTATCTATCTTTATTAGGTATGAAAATAACAAAAATTGGTTTTGTAAAATATATTTTTAACAAGGTACCTTGCATTACTAGGTACCTTGTGTTATTATGTATTTGTCAGTACATGATAGTGACCGTAAGAGAGCTTTCACATTGGCAGGCAAGCACAGCCTAAAGGGAGGAACTATGCAAGTTCAATTAAAAAAAGGTGTTATGGATATGCTAGTGCTAGCATTACTAACACAAAATGATCGCTACGGATATGAAATCGTAAGCACCATTTCGGAATATATTGAGATTTCTGAAGGAACGATATATCCATTGTTTAACAGATTAAAAAAAGAAAAGTATGTTGAAACATATTTAAAAGAGTCCTCTACAGGACCGTCTCGAAAATATTACCACATCACTGATGATGGACGTGCCGCATATAATAAGATGCGCCAAGAATGGGATGAATTTTCTGGTGTAATCAACATCCTGTTGAAAGGAGTCGACTATAATGAACAAAAATAGCTTTTTAGAAGCACTGCGCAATATATTCAAAAAGGCCCATGTTGCTGATGTAGAAAGTATTATCGAGGTTTATGAAGAGCATTTTGCTGTAGGTTATGAAAGAGGACTTACGGATAGCGAAATCATTAAATCTTTGGGCACTCCAGAGGAAATCTATGCATCTTATGTAGATGCAGGCATTATTACAGATACATTAGGCCAAGATGGTGGTGAAAGTAAATCTGTTAATATGCAAGAAATCTATGCTAGATTTGATGATTACAAAGAACGTTTATTGCCACAATTACCAGGAATGGCTAAAAAAGCATCTAAAACATTGTTATCTATTGGAAGTGCTTTGTCATATATCGTAGGAGTTTTACTATTTATCATTACACCAGCTATCCTATATTTACTTGGAAGCTCATGGCAACCGTTTGAGAATGTAACGGCATTTCCTGCATTATCATTAGTAACTTTAGTTGCACTTGGTGGTGTAGGTCTCTTTGGGGGCCTTACATGTATCTTTATTGGTACTGAACTTCGCGGTGTACGTGCTCGTTATTTTAGCGATATCAATTAAGGAGGACCTATGAGACGTATTATAATTGCAGCAATTTTAACAGTTATCTGTGCTGTTGGGGCAGGTACATCATTTGCTGTAAATGATCTACCAAATTTTGGCGAATGGATGAAAACAAATGAACAACAGTTCAGAAAACCACATAGACATGATGGTCCTAATATGCATATGGATCAACATATGATGGATGGACATAATCAAATGATGCCTCAAGATGGTATGGGGCCTAATAATGGTCAACATATGTACCAAAATGGTCAAAACCAAATGATGCCTCAAGATGGTATGGGACCAAATAATGGCCAGCATATGAACTCAAATGGTCAAATGCCTCCACAAGGTCAAATGCCAATGCAAGGCCAACCACCTCAACAAACTAATGGTAATGCACCACAACAACAAACTGCTCAAGGTGCACAGTAAACTATACAAAACTAACAATATTCTATTAGCCTTTTCTCTAGAAACACATTAAGAGTACGTGGCCGTGAAAGTGCATTCATGGCCACCATAGAGCCACACACTCTATGTGATACATTCGTATCAGAATCTCTCTCTTACACACAATAACTACACACAAACAAAAAGAGCTCCTCAGTGAAGGAGCTCTTTTTGTATCTGTTTATGAATGTTGATTGTGTTTGATAGACTAGGAATATTTTTATTAACTTAGATATGTAAAAGAAAAGGCCTATGCATAGGCATAGGTCTTTAGTAATTTATTTGATGTGTTTAGAACCGCGTTCTGTCATAGCTACACCGTCTTTGCAAAGAGGGCATTCTTCAGGTTTGTATGTAGGAACTTCAAGGTTAAGTAAGGCTTGTACTTTTTCGTGAGGTACGCCGAATTCTGCTTTACCACCAGAACGGTTAACAAGAAGGCCTACACCTACGATTTCACCACAGGATTGGTTTACAACATTTACTACTTCTTGTACAGAACCACCAGTAGTTACGATGTCTTCAACGATAAGTACGCGTGTACCTGGTTCGATTTTGAAGCCGCGGCGCAATGTCATAACACCTTTTTCACGTTCTGTGAAGATAGCGCGTGTGCCAAGGGCTTTACCTACTTCGTGAGCTAGTAAGATACCACCAGTCATAGGTCCGATAACGAGTTCTACATTTTGATCGCGGAAGCGTTCAGCTAATTCCTTACAAAGAGTTTCAGTGTATTTTGGATGTTGCAATACATTGAATTTTTCAACGTACATTGGGCTGTGGAGTCCAGATGTCAAAAGAAAGTGACCTTCTAAAATAGCGTGAGTGTCGATAAGTAATTGTTTTACTTCTTGTTCTGTCATCATTTGGATACATTCTCCATTTCTTCAATAATTAAAAGATCGGAAGAGCACACGTCTGAACTCCAGT
>CABTYY010000024.1:0-18958 GCA_902489125.1 uncultured Veillonella sp. | reverse complement strand
GCTGAGGTGGGAGGATCACTTGAACCCAGGAGTTCAAGACCAGCCTGGGCAATACCTTTTATCCAATCAGGATATACAGGTATAGTAGAATCTAATTTTGAAATGAGCTGTTCATAGGTTGTGAGCGAGTAATGTCGTTCGAAGGCGCGCCATGTGAGTTTAGATACGGCATTGATCATGGCCATATTGGGAACATGAACTGGTGTTTTTCTAAAAACTGTTATGGAACGCTCTTTATGCAATAGATTCACCATGATAGTGGTATATGAAATATGAATATTTAAATAATTATGAGGTATCCCCATAAATGTGGCAGCTTTTAACATCTCTTCAATGATCCGATTTGTATCAGCACCACATTCCATAAGTAACTTGCCTATGTTTAATAGAACATCAAGTTTTCTGTGAATATGGATAAATGGGTTCTCTAGAACTTCATTTTTTTCTTCTAATGTAAATTGTTGCATATATCTCCCCAGATAATGATAGACTATACTATTGTTATCTTTTACATAAGGTATAACTTAATACTACATGTATTATACCATTAATTATTTTAAATAATCCTTGCATTTTATAGGGTACACTTGTACAATCGAATTGTAAACCTAGGTTGACAAAGAAAGGGGCTCTAAACTATGCGTGATGAAGTATTAGAATTCTTGAGACAAAACCAAGGTAGTTTCGTATCGGGACAAGATATGTCGGAAGCGTGTCATGTTTCGCGCACAGCTATTTGGAAGCATATCAAAGCATTACGTCAAAAAGGCTACAAAATAGAATCTTATACCAAGAGGGGGTATCGATTATTGGAGGAACCTGATTTGTTGAGTCCATTAGCAATGAAGCAAATCTTAAAAACAGATGTATTTGGCAAACGGTATGTCTATATGGACACTACCGAATCTACAAACCTTGAAGCTCGTCGTTTAGCACAACAAGGTGCAGAAGAAGGCACTGTTGTTGTTACAGAGGAACAGGCTGCTGGCCGCGGTCGTTTATCGCGGGGCTGGTATTCTCCATTCGGAAAAGGTCTATGGTTTAGTCTCATTTTACGCCCTGACTTTGCACCAGTAGAAGCACCGAAGTGTACATTGATGGCAGCCGTAGCATTAACAAAGGCTTTTCATAAAATGGGCCTTACAGATGCGGGTATTAAATGGCCAAATGATATCCTTGTAAATGGTCGTAAATTAGTTGGTATTTTGACAGAAATGTCCGGCTCTATGGAGGAAATTTCCTATATTGTTATGGGCATAGGTGTCAATGTTAAGACTAAACAAGAAGAACTACCAGAAGAATTGAAGTTAATTGCTACGTCATTAACAATGGAAGGCATTGATATTGAACGGACAGAAGCTTTTAAAATTATTTTGGAATCCTTAGAACATCAATATTATGAAGTCCTCGATAGTGGCTTTGAGGAAACATTAAATGAATGGCGCCAATTATCGGTGACTCTCGGTGAGGAAATTGAAGTGAGAGCACCAGGAAATACCTATGAAGGGGTAGCTACAGATATTGATGAAGATGGTAACTTATTAGTAAGAATCCCTGATGGGACAGTTAAACGTATTGTGGCAGGGGACGTGTCAATTCGTCCGCGCAAATAGGAGGCATTCATGTTATTAGTAATTGATGTGGGGAACACCAATATTGTTCTCGGTGTATACGACAAGACAGAGCTTGTAGGTCACTGGCGTATTTCCACGGATCGCGTTCGGACCACCGATGAATATGGCATGTTGATGATGAACTTATTCTTCCACGATCGCAAGGTTAATGTGAAAGATATTAAGGATATTATCATTTCCTCAGTTGTGCCACCGTTGATGCCTACATTAGAACGGGTATGTTTACGTTATTTTAATGTAAATCCTCTCATTGTTGGACCTGGTACTAAGACTGGTATTGCTATTAAGTATGATAATCCTCGTGAAGTAGGGGCTGACCGTATCGTAAATGCTGTGGCTGCACATGAACAATATAAAGGTGATTTAATCATTATCGACTTTGGTACGGCTACAACCTATTGTGCGGTTCAAGGTAATGGCGATTATATGGGCGGTGTAATTACTCCAGGCGTTACAATTTCTGCGGAGGCTTTATTCCAACGAGCAGCTAAATTACCACGTATCGATGTAAGAGATCCTGGTCAAGTGATTTGTCGCAACACCGTATCTTCTATGCAATCTGGTATGTTCTATGGCTACGTAGGCCAAGTAGAAGGTCTCGTATCTCGTATGAAAGCTGAAATGGGCGGTCAAGTAACTGTAGTGGCTACAGGCGGTTTAGCACAGCTTATCAGCAGCGCTACAGACTGCATTGACCATGTAGAGCCTATGCTTACATTAGAAGGCTTACGTCTTATTTACGAAAGAAATAAATAATGCTACTATAATATAGTTACGTATATGTAACGAAGTAGTGTACATTTGGGTACAGCTTATGCTGTACCCTTTTTGTTAGGGGATATAGAATTATATGAACAATAAACAATGGCAAATAGGATCCGTCAAAATTGATGGACAAGCCATATTAGCGCCAATGGCTGGGGTTAGCGACATTGCCTATCGTTTACTTGCTAAAGAGCATGGCGCCGCCTTGGTATGTACCGAAATGGTAAGCGCTATGGGCATTAAATATAAAAATGAACGCACCCATGAATTGTTGCGCCTTGAAGATGTGGAACGGCCTGTTTCTATGCAAATCTTCGGTTCTAATCCAGAGGCGATTGCCATCGGAGCAAAGGTTGTAGCTGATGCGGGGGCAGATATTGTAGATATCAATATGGGTTGTCCTGTTAAAAAAGTTGTTTCCTCAGGGGATGGCTCTGCACTTATGAAGAATCCTGATTTGGCGGCACGCGTAGCAGAAGCGGCAGTTAAGGCTGTCGATGTACCTGTAACGGTGAAAATGCGCATTGGTTGGGATAGTGAATCTATCAATGTAGTAGACTTTGCAAAGCGCATCGAATCCACGGGGGTCGCAGCTATTGCTGTACATGGCCGTACAAAGGAACAAATGTACAGTGGTCATGCGGACTGGTCCTATATTAAGGCCGTAAAAGCGGCAGTATCCGTGCCTGTAATTGGCAATGGGGATATCGTGGAGCCAGAGGACGCGAAGCGCATGCTCGATGAAACGGGGTGTGATGCTGTAATGGTAGGTCGTGGTGCACAGGGTAATCCTTGGATCTTCGGTCGCATTCACCATTATTTAGAGACTGGTGAAGTGTTACCGGCGCCAACTGATATTGAACGTCTCGATATGTTGTTAAAGCATTTTGATCTATTGTGTCAATATAAGGGGGAGAGTATGGCCGTTAAGGAAATACGAACTCATGCAGGCTGGTATATGAAGGGCCTCCCTGAATCAGCATACTGGCGCAATCGTGTGAATACAATTCATACTGTAACAAGCTTTCACAATGAGCTAGAATCATACCGTAAAATATTGTCTGAAATGTAGTCAGATTGACAAATGTACAGTATTTTTATATAATGGTTGAGATAATTTAGAAATAAAAGATAAGGTGTCATCTTATTATGGCACTTTTTTCTTATTTAATTTATATGTAGAAAGAGTGGGGTACCCATGGCAGACGTAAAAGAAACATTACTTACCGCCGACGGTTTAAAGAAATTAGAAGAAGAATTAACGTATTATAAATCTGTACGTCGTATTGAAGTGTCTGAACGTATTAAGACTGCTATTGAATATGGCGATATTAGTGAAAACTCTGAATATGATGATGCAAAAAATGAACAAGCTTTCATCGAAGGTCATATTGTAGAGCTTGAAAATAAAATTAACACTGCGAAAATCATCGACGAATCCGTAAAAGGTGATGTTGTATCCGTAGGTAGTAAAGTAACGGTACTAGATACAATGTACAATGATGAATTAGAATATGTTATCGTTGGTTCCTCTGAAGCGGATCCATTCAACAATCGTATCTCTAACGAATCTCCTGTAGGTAAAGCTATTTTGGGCAAACGTAAAGGTGATGAAGTAGAAGTTTCCACACCAGATGGTCCTGTTACATTCAAAGTGTTAGCAATCCAATAATTTACATTTACTGACGAAGAGGCGATAACATGAGTGAAGAAATTAAAAATGTACAAGAAGAGCTGAATGAGCAAATGCAAATTCGCCGCGACAAATTGGCTGAATACGAAGCGGATGGCATCTATCCATTTGGTCAACGTTTTGTTGTAAAAGATAATGCAAAAGAAATTAAAGATGACTTCTTCTTGAAATATGATGGTCAACCTGTAGTTATTGCAGGGCGTTTGATGACAATCCGTTCCCATGGTAAAACAGCATTTGCCAATATTCGTGATAAATCCGGCGATATTCAAGTATATTTCCGTAAAGATGTATTGGGCGAAGATGCTTATAAATACGTAAAAATGCTTGATATCGGTGATATCATCGGTGTAGAAGGTCATGTATTTAAAACTCATACAGGTGAAGTTACAATTAAAGTTAACAAATTAACTTTGTTATCTAAATCTTTACGTCCATTGCCAGAAAAATGGCATGGTTTAAAGGATACAGAACTTCGTTACCGTCAACGTTATGTTGATTTGATTGTAAATCCTGAAGTGCGTGATACATTTGTAAAACGTTCCCAAATCGTTGCTAAAATTCGCGAATACATGATGCGTGATGGTTTCATGGAAGTAGAAACACCAATGATGCATGCTATTCCTGGTGGTGCTGCAGCTCGTCCATTCATCACTCACCACAATGCGCTTGATATCGATATTTACATGCGTATTGCACCAGAATTATACCTTAAACGCTTGATCGTTGGTGGTATGGACCGCGTATTCGAAATGAACCGTTGCTTCCGTAACGAAGGTATCGACAACCGTCATAATCCAGAATTCACTACTATCGAATCTTACCAAGCTTATGGCGATGTTGAGGATGCTATTCGCTTAACAGAAAATCTTGTGTCCTACTGTGCTCAAGAGGTTCTAGGTACACAAGAAATCACATACCAAGGTACAGAAATCAATTTGACTCCACCTTGGAATCGTATCACAATGGCGGAAGGTGTAAAAAAATACACTGGTGAAGACTTTGATGCAGTTACTACTGTAGAAGAAGCTCGTGCTATTGCAGATCGTTTAAATGTAGAATATACAGAAAATGATGGTATTGGTAAAATCTTAAATCTTTGCTTCGAAGATTATGTAGAAGAAAACTTGATTCAACCAACTATCGTATATGGTCATCCAAAAGAAATTTCTCCACTTGCGAAAGCAAGTCGTGAAAATCCATTGGCTACAGAACGTTTTGAAGCGTTCATTTATGGTCGTGAATTGGCAAATGGCTTCTCCGAGTTAAATGACCCAATCGACCAAAAACAACGTTTCTTGGATCAATTGAAAGAACGCGAAGCTGGCGATGATGAAGCTCACCGTATGGATGAAGACTTCGTTACAGCTCTTGAATACGGTTTACCTCCAACAGCTGGTTTAGGTGTTGGTATCGACCGTCTTGTTATGTTCTTAACAGACTCTGCATCCATCCGCGATGTATTGTTGTTCCCATTGATGAAACCAGAAGCTCCTAAGCATATTGAAGCTGAAGAAGAAGCAGCTGAATAATCTAAAACTAAAAGGCTCCCTATTCTTTGAGTAGGGAGTCTTTTTATTCGTCATATGTTGTTAATAGTATATTTTATTTTATATATTGATGTAGTATATGAATGATATGTAGTTATGAAAGGAGGAGGCTGTGAAACATTTAAAGGTTGCTTTATCTGATTCTGTACAATCCAAAATTGGCTCTTTAGAGGGTCGTATATGTGTTCCTGTTTGTGATACAGATTTTATAGATGTTGGTGCCGTTGTTATTGGTGATTGTGACTTAGCGCTTATCAATAATAATCAAATTCATACCTTTGGTATACCTGTTATTGTCCTAAGCTTTGATGGATCTAAGGATATATCTTTTTGTAAGGACCGCATTACATCTATTATAAAGTTTTCCTCTACAAATATGGACGACTGTAAATCAGAGATAGAAAAGCTTGTAGCAAGCTATGAAGACTCTATTTTACCACCATTTTTCAAGGCTTTATCTGATTATGTAGGGGATCAAAATTCACAATTTGATTGCCCAGGACATCAAGGTGGTCAGTTTTTCTATAAACATCCTACAGGTCGCGCTTTTTACAATTTCTTTGGGGAGAATATATTTAGAGCAGACCTTTGTAATGCGGATGTAAAATTAGGAGATCTTTTAATTCATGAAGGTTATGCTTATGATGCGCAAGCGCATGCTGCGAAAGTCTATAATGCTGACAAGACCTATTTTGTATTAAATGGTACATCTTCAGCGAATAAGGTAGTACTTAATGCTCTTTTAACACCGGGCGATATTATTTTATATGATCGTAATAATCATAAATCTATCTGCCATGGTGGTCTTGTTATGTCTGGCGCTACGCCTATATATCTTGAGACAGCGCGCAATCCATTTGGCTCCATTGGCGGTATTTTAGATCATTGTTTTGATGAAAGTTATATTCGATCTTTGATTGCAGAAAAATTCCCTGAAAAGGCTCGAGCTAAACGTCCTATTCGGCTAGCAGTCATTCAATTAGGCACCTATGATGGTACGATTTATAATGCTCGTCAAGTAGTAGATAAAATAGGACATCTTTGTGACTATATTTTCTTTGACTCTGCATGGGTTGGATATGAACAGTTTATTCCTATGATGAAAGATTGTAGTCCCCTATTATTAGAGTTAGGGCCCAATGATCCTGGGATTTTAGTAACCCAGTCAGTACATAAGCAACAAGCTGGTTTTTCTCAAACCTCTCAAATTCATAAGAAGGATAGTCATATAAAGGGGCAAGACCGTTATGTAGATCATAAACGTTTTAACAACTCCTTTATGATGCACGCGTCAACCTCGCCATTTTACCCCTTATTTGCCTCTCTCGATGTAAATGCTAAAATCCATGAAGGTGAGTTGGGACAAAAACTGTGGCGTGAGTGTGTTGAAGTTGCTATTGATGCTCGTAAAGCTGTATTGAAGCAATGCAAATATCTTCGCCCGTTAGTGCCACCGATAGTGCATGGCAAAAAATGGGAAGACGGAAATACACAGGTCATGGCGGGAGATGTAAATTACTTTGCCTTTGAACCAGAAGCGAAGTGGCATTCATTTAAAGGCTATGGTAAGGGGCAGTATTTTATCGATCCTTGTAAGTTCCAATTGATTACACCAGGAATTAATGTAGAGACCGGAGAATATGAAGCGTTTGGTATTCCTGCTAATATTCTGGCTAATTATTTACGGGAAAATCGAATCATTCCTGAAAAATGTGATTTAAATACGATCTTATTCCTTATGACACCTGCAGAATCTAAGCATAAGATGGATGAGCTCGTGGAGGAACTCGTTCGCTTTGAAGAACTCATAGACCGAGATGCACCGATGGAAGAAGTGTTGCCATCTATTTACTATAGTCATATAGATACATACAAAGGCTATAGTATTCGTCAGCTATGTCAAGAAATGCATGATTTTTATAAGTCTAGAAATGTAAGCCTCTTACAGCAACGGCTATTTTCTCGTGAATACTTCCCTAACTATGTAATGAATCCACAAGAGGCAAATTTTGAGTTTCAACGTAACAAAGGAGAATTAGTGCCGCTACGCGAAGCAGAAGGGCGTATTGCTCTTGAAGGAGCTCTTCCGTACCCACCAGGTGTATTGTGTGTGCAACCAGGAGAACGTTGGTCGAAGACAGCTTGCGACTATTTCTTGGCTTTAGAGGAAGGTATTAATCTGTTGCCGGGGTTTGCTCCAGAGATACAAGGTGTATATATTACTGAACAATCGAATGGCTATAAACAAGCGTATGGTTATGTATTGAAAAAAGAATATGAGATGTAAATTATGACTGTGGCGTTCATCATTCACTTTGCTATTTAAATAGCATATACTATGAATCATATAGCATAGTCTATTAAAGAAAAAACTAGCGTGTTATATGAGCTTAGCATTTTAGGGCTCTAATTACGCGAGGAGGTTATATGAATTCGACAGTTATTTTAAAAGGGAATATCTTATATACACCGCGTCCTTCAGAATTTATATCCATTCAACATGGCTATATTATTGCCGTAGATGGTGTAGTTGTATATTGTGGTGAAAGTATTCCACCAGCCTATGCAGATTGTGAGGTTACTGATTATGGTGATAATCTCATTATTCCAGGATTTGTAGATACACATGCACATGCTCCACAGTATTGTAATCGTGGCCTTGGGATGGATAAAGAACTCTTACCTTGGTTAGAAACCTATACATTTCCTGAAGAGGCAAAGTTTAGTGATCTAGATTATGCACGGCTAGTATATGGTGCCTTTGTACAAGACTTATGGCGCAATGGGACTACTAGAAGCATATTGTTTGGCACTATCCATAAAGAGAGCACATTAGTGTTGATGGAACTTTTACAAAAAGCTGGATTATCTGCCTATGTAGGGAAGGTCAATATGGACCGCAATAGCCCAGATTTCTTGATTGAAGAAACAAGTCAATCCTTAGCGGATACTAAAGATTGGTTAGAAGCATCAGTTTCATTTGGTCCGTTGGTAAAACCTATAATTACCCCTCGTTTTGTACCATCCTGTACAAGTGAGTTAATGGATGGCCTTGGTACATTATCAGAAGAGTACAAGGTACCAGTTCAATCCCATTTATCTGAAAATCACGGTGAAATTGATTGGGTTGCATCCTTACATCCTGAGTCACCAAACTATACAGATGTGTATTATGAACACAAATTGATGGGGCGGACGCCAACAGTAATGGCTCATTGCATTCATTTAAGTGATGTAGAAATGGATCGTATGGCTGAAACACAAACTATGGTATCTCATTGTCCATATTCTAATGTAAACCTATCAAGTGGTATTGCACCGATTCGTAAGCTAATGAAACGGAATATACCAATTGGTTTAGGCTCTGATATTTCTGGTGGTCATATGGTATCAATGGCAAAGGTTCTTACAGAAGCCATTGGATTATCTAAAATGAAATGGGTGGAAGTAGATTCAAATTATGCGCCTCTCACATTAAGTGAAGCTTTCTACATGGCTACGAAGGGTGGAGGCAAGTTCTTTGGTAAGGTTGGTAGCTTTGAAAAAGGTTGTGACCTAGATGCCCTTATCATTGATGATACATCACTATTTGACCCAAATGAACGCACCTTAGAGGAGCGGTTAGAGCGTTGGTTATATGTTGGTGATGATCGACATATCGTTAAGCGCTATGTAGGGGGCAGCGTATTACCTAATCCCCAAGGTTGATATTTCAGCTCTGATAACGCTAAAAAGAGGAACAAAATTTAAATAATAGCCAGTACAGGTAGTTTGTATATCATGCAAGCTACCTGTTTTATTTTGACCTCGTGTTGCGCTTCAATGCCCGTGGTGTATAATAAAAAGATATATAAATTAAGAAAGTGGGGTGCTTGATGGATATATTAGGGGCAAGGCGCTCTATAGAACAGAAGTTACTTATGCAATCCGTAGGGCTAATGGCCCTTGTAGCAGTAAGTGGCACTATAATGGGGATTGTCACCGGTTCTAGTGCGGTCTTATTAGATGGCGTATTTTCTTTTGTCGATGTTGTTATTAAGATCATGATGCTCATGACGGCCAAGTTAATAGCCCGTGAAACGAGTAAGCGATTTCAATTTGGGTATTGGCAGTTTGAACCTTTGGTACTCGCTGTAGAAGGCTTCTTTATATTACTAATTGTAATTTACGCTCTATCTAGTGGCATTACAGATCTTATATCGGGCGGCCGTCATGTAGATTTTGGACCAGCCATTTATTATGCCATCTTCTTTACCGTAGCTGATACAATCTATTACTTGTATGTACGACGGATTAACAAGAGTTTACAGTCCAACTTAATTAAATTTGATAATGTGAGTTGGTATGTTGACGCGTTACTGGAAGCAGCTATCTTGATTAGTTTCGTAGTGGCTATTATGTTAGAAGGAACTGAATATGCCGATTGGGCCACTTATATTGACCCAATTGTTCTCATTGTATTGGCTGTACAGATGATACCGTCAGCGTTCCGTATTATCATCCCATCCGTAAAACAAGTATTGGGATGGGCACCGACTTCATTGCATAATGAAGTGCAAGAAATTATGGATCGCTTTATGGAAAAGTACAATTTCAAAGATTACGTTTCTAGTGTACAAGTATATGGGAACACTCGAATTATTGAAATTGATATTTTAGTTCGTAAGAATTTTCCGTATCAAACGATTGCTGAAATCGATGCCATTCGCAATGAAATTGACCAAGAAATCGGAGGGAATCCAATGGAAAAATGGGTAACCATTTCTTTCACAGGCACCCGAAAATGGATGGCAAAAGATTATTTACTAGAAGATGATGATGATGAATAGTATAAAAATCAATTAGAAATCTAGTAGTTAGCTTATAATTTAATGATAAATACACCAATATATGGTATACTTAAACGTATTGAATATATTGTTCGTAGCATAGTTGGAAGATGAGGTTTATAGTATGTTAGACTTGAAATTTGTCCGTGAAAATATTGATTTAGTGCAACAAAACTTAGATAATCGTCACACGAAAGGCGATTTGGAAACCTTTGTATCCGCTTATGATGAACGTCGTCAGTTGATTGGTAAAGTAGAGGAGTTAAAAGCTCTTCGTAATTCCGTAACTGAAGAAATTAGCCAATTAAAACGCAATAAAGAAAATGCGGATGATAAAATCGCAGAAATGAAAAAAGTAGGCGATGATATTGCAGAGCTTGATAATCGTATTCGCGATGTAGAAGCAAAATTACGTGATGCGGCTTTGATGTTGCCAAATATGTGCGATGCATCTGTTCCTGTCGGCGCTGATGAAGATGAAAATGTGGAACAACGTAAATGGGGCGAACCACGTCAATTTGACTTTGATGTACAAGCTCATTGGGATTTAGGTGAAAATCTTGATATCCTTGATTTCAATCGCGCTGGTAAAATGAGTGGTGCTCGTTTCACTGTATATAAAGGTTTAGGTGCTCGTTTAGAACGTGCTCTTATTAACTTCATGGTTGATCTTCATGTAGATAAACAAGGCTACACTGAAATGATGACTCCATATATGGTAACTCGTGAAACTTTGACAGGTACTGGCCAATTACCTAAATTTGCTGAAGATATGTACCATGTAGAGGATACAGAATACTTCTTGATCCCTACAGCAGAGGTTACATTGACTAATTATCATAGCGGTGAAATCTTGAGCGAAGAAGAGTTGCCTAAATACTATACTGCATTTACAGCGTGCTTCCGTGCTGAAGCTGGTTCTGCAGGTCGTGATACACGTGGTCTTATCCGTCAACATCAATTCAATAAAGTTGAAATGGTTAAATTAGCTAAACCTGAAGATTCTTACGCAGAATTAGAAAAGTTAACTGATAATGCAGAAGAAGTATTGCGCTTATTGGAATTACCATTCCGTGTCATTACACTTTGCACAGGTGATATTGGCTTTGGTTCTGCTAAAACATATGACGTAGAGGTATGGATGCCAGCTCAAGGCAAGTACAGAGAAATCTCCTCTTGCTCCAATATGACTGATTTCCAAGCTCGTCGTGCAAATATTAAATTCCGTCGTGGACCTAAAGGTAAACCAGAATTCGTTCATACATTAAATGGCTCTGGTCTTGCTGTAGGCCGTACAGTAGCAGCTATCTTGGAAAATTACCAACAAGCTGATGGCTCTGTTGTAATTCCTAAGGTACTTGTTCCTTACATGGGTGGCGTAGAAGTAATCAAGGCAGCAAAATAAGAGGGGGCATTTGATGAAGTTCTTTATTGATACCGCAGAATTTGATGAGATAAAAGAAGCATATGCTTTTGGTTTTATCGATGGTGTGACTACTAACCCATCCCTTATCGTGAAAGCTAAACGCGACTTAAAACAAGTTATTTCTGAAATTGCAAATCTTGTAGAAGGTCCTGTAAGTGCAGAGGTTATTGCTTCTGATGCAGAAGGCATGATTGCAGAAGCTCATGAGCTTGTAAAATTAGGCTCCAATGTAGTTATTAAAGTGCCTATGACTCCAGAAGGTCTTAAAGCTGTTGCCGTGTTGAGCAAAGAAGGTATTAAAACAAATGTAACCTTAATCTTCTCTGCTAACCAAGCTTTATTGGCAGCTCGTGCAGGTGCTACCTATGTGAGCCCATTTGTGGGTCGCATTGATGATATCAGCATGGACGGCCTTACATTAATTCAAGATATTGCAGACATATTTGCTATTCATGGCATTGAAACCGAAATTATTGCAGCCAGTGTGAGAACGCCATTGCATATCATTCAATGTGCTAAAGCCGGTGCTCATATTGCAACAGTGCCATTCAAAGTACTTATGCAAGCTATGAAACATCCATTGACGGATGCAGGGCTTGAAAAATTTATGGCAGATTGGAAACAAGCTAATCAATAAGTTAAGTATTCGGCTCAATGTAAGAGTCATATTACAATACACACAGGACTTATAAGGAGGCCTATTATGGATCGTACATTATCTTTGGAATTTGCTCGTGTCGTTGAAGCGGCTGCTTTACGCAGTGGTCGTTTACTTGGTCGCGGTCAAAAGGATGCAGCGGATGGTCTTGCTGTAGATGCAATGCGTCAAGCATTTGACTCTGTTCGTATTTCTGGTACAGTAGTTATCGGTGAAGGCGAAATTGATGAAGCGCCTATGCTTTACATTGGTGAACATGTAGGTGCTGGTGGCCCAGAAGTAGATATCGCAGTTGACCCAATTGAAGGCACAAACTTGATTGCAAAAGGCCAAAATGGTGCGATTGCAGTTATGGCTATTGCTGAAAAAGGTGGCTTGTTACATGCACCAGATATGTATATGGAAAAACTTTGCGTTGGCCCTCGTGGTGCAGGTGCTATTGATATTACTAAATCTTTGACTGAAAATATCAAAAATGTAGCAGCAAAAATGAATCGCAATGTCGATGAAATCACACTTGTTATGCTAGATCGTGAACGTCATCATGGCTTGATGAAAGAAGCTCGTGACCTTGGTGCACGTATTATGTTAATTTCTGATGGTGATGTTAACCCAGCTATGGAATGTTGTATTGAAGGTTCTGGTGTGCACATGGTTGTTGGTACTGGTGGTGCACCAGAAGGCGTATTGGCTGCAGCTGCTTTGAAATGCGTAGGTGGCGATATGCAAGCCCGCTTGAAACCAGAAACAGAAGAAGAAATTCGTCGTTGTCATGAAATGGGTATTACCGATGTAAATCAAGTACTTACATTGGATGATCTCGTTCGTACAGATGATGTTATCTTCGCGGCTACTGCTATTACTCGCGGTAACTTATTGAATGCTATTCAATACTTCCCAGGTGGTGCGCGTACACATACTATCGTAATGCGCTCTAAAACTGGTACTGTTCGTTTCTTAGATACAGTGCATATGGATGAGAAACTAAAATCCTTAAAAGCAAAATAATAATTAGGCCCCTCAAAATGAGGGGCTTTTTTCTCAGTATTTTCTCACAGTCTCTTGATGAGATATATCGAAAAATAGTATAATAATATTCAGTATATGACGTTATAAATACAACGTCTTGTAGTTCATACAAGATGATCGATATAAAAGTGTAGGAGGAATTCTGTTGGAAAAGCTAATCATTCAAGGTGGCAATCGGTTGGAAGGCCGTGTACGTGTTAGTAGTGCTAAAAATGCGGTACTCCCTATTATTGCCGGTACTTTACTAGCATCAACGCCTAGTAAATTACTTGAAATTCCAAATTTGGAAGATGTAGGTACGATTTGCCAAGTTATCGAGTCTTTGGGGGTTAAAATCACTCGTAATAAAGCAGATGATGAAATTATTTTCGATGCATCTACATTAACTGCTACGGAAGCTCCTTATGAGCTTGTACGCAAAATGCGTGCATCTTTCCTTGTAATGGGTCCACTTTTAGCGCGCAAAGGGGAGGCTAAAATCTCCATGCCAGGTGGTTGTGCAATTGGTGCACGTCCTATCGACCTTCACCTAAAAGCTTTTGAAGCGTTAGGTGCTAAAATTGAAATTACTGAAGATTATGTATATGCACATGCTCCAGAAGGCCTTAAAGGTACTCAAATTTACTTGGATTTCCCAAGTGTAGGGGCTACAGAAAATGTAATTATGGCCGCTTCTATGGCGGAAGGTAAAACTGTTATCGAAAATGCTGCGGAAGAACCTGAAATCGTTGATTTAGCGACATTCTTAAATGCAATGGGCGCTAATATTCGCGGTGCTGGTACCAATGTAATTCGCATTGAAGGGGTGCCTCAATTACATGGTGCGATTCATACGGTTATTCCTGACCGTATCGAAGCTGGTACATATTTGATTGCCGCAGCTATGGCTGGTGGCGACGTATTTGTAGAAAATGCATTGCCAGAACACTTGAAACCAGTAGTAGCTAAGTTGAAAGAAGCTGGTGTTACTGTAGAGGAAGAAATTGATGGTATTCGTGTTATCAGCACTGGCAAAGGCATTAAAGCTGTTGATATCAAAACATTGCCATACCCAGGCTTCCCAACAGATATGCAAGCTCAATTTATGGCGCTTACTACAATTGCTGAAGGTACAAGTACTGTAACAGAAACTGTATTTGAAAACCGCTTCATGCACGTTGCAGAACTCCGCAAAATGGGTGCCCATATCGATATCGACAATCGTCAAGCGATTGTAGAAGGTATGCCACGATTACATGGTGCTGTAGTTAATGCTACAGACTTGCGTGCAGGTGCGGCTCTTGTTTGTGCTGCATTGACTGCAGAAGGTAAAACTGAAGTTGGTCGTCTACATCATATCGATCGTGGTTATGATGATTTTGTAGGTAAATTGCAAAGGTTAGGTGCTGATATTGTTCGGGTTGACGAATAAAAGTACAGAGCCAAAACAGAATAAAAAGAAACGAAGCCGGCGCTCAAAAGGGCCGGCTTTATACAACGAGCAACAAAACTTAGGTGCTGCAAAGGTTGAAAATGCTAAAACTAGTTCTAATCGTAAACCATTACGGAGGACGAAACGCAAGTCTACGAAGCTTTCAGAGGGCGTAGCTAAGCAAGCTAGCCATTTGGCTTCCAATATGCGCGAAGCAATGGTTAAAGTCACCAAAATGCGTCGTGTTGAGCGTCGTAATCGTGAAACTGTTGCCATAGCGAAAACTACACCTGCTATGACATTAAAGCGTTTAGTTCGTCCTGAACAAGTAGGCGATTTAATGGGACGATTGAATCGTTCATTGAATTTTGACTTAGGTATAGATTTGGGAACTGCCAATATTCTTATCTTTGCTAAAGGGAAAGGGCTAGTCTTAGATGAGCCTGCCTATATTGCGCGTGATGATAAAACCGGCGATATTCTCGCGTTAGGTGAAGCTGCACGTTCTATGGTTGGGCGTACACCTAAAGGCATATCTGTTATTCGTCCTGTTCAAGCGGGCGTTATCGCAGATTATGATATGACCGAATTTATGTTAAAATACTTTATTCGTTCTGTTGTGCCTGCCTCTAGATTGATGAAAACGCGTATTATCGTATGTGTGCCATCTGGAATTACGCCTGTTGAAAAACGTGCTATTTTAGAGGCTTTACTTAGAACGGGCGCTAAAAAGACTGTTCTTATAGAGGAACCATTAGCAGCAGCTATGGGTACAGGTCTCAATGATGCTGACCAAGTTGGAGCTATGGTTGTCGATGTAGGTGGCGGTACTACTGATATTGCCGTTCTTTGTGATACTGGCGTTGTTGTGAGTGAATCCCTTCGCATTGGGGGAGATTCCTTCAATGAATCTATTATTCGCTATATACGTCGTAAGAAGCGACTTGTTATTGGACCTTTAACAGCAGAAAAGATAAAGATTTCTGTTGGTACCGTAGATCGACGTGCTAAAGAACGAACTGTAGAGGTTAGAGGGCGTGATGCTAGCTCTGGACTACCTAAGATGGTTGCTGTTAATTCCTTAGAAATTCAACGTGCCTTAGAGGCGCAAGTGATGAATATTCTAGAAGGCATTAAATCGATTTTAGAAAAAACACCTCCAGAACTTGTAGCAGCCATTAATGATCACGGTATCATTCTGACAGGTGGCGGTGCTCTCATCGATGGTTTAGATCGTGTTATTACACGTTCTGTTGGTATTGCATCTTATTTAGTAGAGTCTCCGCGATATGCTGTTATCAAAGGGGTTGCAAAAGCTCTTGATGAAATGTCACAATTGCGTGATACATTGGATGAATTACAATAAAATATTTCATTGAAATAATGTAAAATTTGAGGAAGTTACTATTTATAGATAGGTCATTGAAAAATGGAATGACGGTAGATAGTAACTTCTTTTTTAGTGTATCTTTTTTGTAATTTTCATCTTTGTGATGTATACTATAGTAAAAGTATATTGTATAAAATTGATATAAAATATATGACCATTGATATGGTTTATCGTTGTAGAGGAATTATATATGAAACGATATCTATACATGACTTTTGCTGTTTTAGGTTTCTTAGGCAGCACTGTTCCTTATGCTGAAGCAGGTAATTTAACTGGGGTGCGCGTATCTAATCATGAAGGCACTAGCCGCATAGTTTTGGATGTATCTGAAATGCCTGTGTCGTGGGCTCGATCCTATAATGAAGCAACTCATGCTCTGACACTCAACTTAGGAGGGACTACAAATGGTCTGACAGGGCCTATTAGTCAAAATGATACAAAGACAGGTGTTCTAAAAGGTATTGGTTTACAGCCAGTAAATGGAAGTTTACAAGTAACTTTAACGGCAAATAAAGATGTACAACATCATGAGTTCACCTTGGAAAAGCCGGCACGTATCGTTGTAGATTTATTTTCAAGCTATGCCCAACAGACTACAAAAGATGTAAATAAATCTGTGGCGTACAGTAAGATTAATAACACCGTGCCTGAAGGTAAAATTCAAGCCTATGCTTTAACTGTAGATAATGATTCGCCTATGGTAGTAGCTCATGTTCCGGAAGGCAAAACCTTGGCGGCTGTCAGTCAGGCCCATACTGCTTTGATTGGAGCGAAGGTAAAAGGTGGTAGTTTTGAACGTCCTTATTCTGTAGCTAGCGATGGCACTATTGATTTAGAGCGTATCTCTAATCGTGGTACTTTGCGGTATACTCCGAATCGCGGTTATTTCATAGAAGAGAAAAAGCCCTTATTACAAGCTAAAACACAAAAAGAAAGCTTTATGATTACTGCTGTAAATGCACCGCGCAAAGAGAATGCTTTAACATTGTATACGAATGCTTATGGTCCCTCCACGAAGACCAATGACTATGGCTATGAAGTGACTGTAGCCAATGGTAAGGTTATTAGTAGACAAAATGGTAACTCTAAGTTAGGGGAAAACCAATATGTATTATCCGGTCACGGTGAGGCTCGTGAGGCTTTACGTAAGTTAAAGATAGGTACACCTATTTCGATACAAAATAGACCGGAGCTTGCTCAAGTGAGCACAACAGGTGGTGCTAGTCTACAAGCGGGGATGATGGTGATGAAAAATGGTCGCTATGTAGGGGCCGATTCATCTAATAATAAAGCGCGTAGCTTTATAGGTACTACAAAGGACAATAATTTGGTAGTATTAGCTGTTGATAAAGTAGGACTTCAATCTGTGGGGGTCACTCAAAAAGAAGGGGCAAAGTTATTATCTAAGCTTGGCGTAGTAGATGGCGCTGAGTTATCTAACCAAGGTAGTGTTGACTTAGTTGTGAAAGATGAGTATGTGCATAAGTCAACTTCTTCACCTACAAGCTATGAGGATATAGTAATCATAAAATGAATTCGTTGCATACAATTTTGTTTGAAAAATTGCTAATAATTTAGTATACTATAGGTACATAACTAATTTTGTAAAAGGAGGGATCGTTATGAAAAGAGTAGTGTTGGCTTTAGCTGCGCTAGGCATTTTAAGTGTTAGCTCTGTAATGGCGGCCCCTGTATCATACCAAAGTGTATTAACAGGTAAAGTTGCCTCTACAGTTTCTGTTGGCGCTTCTGTAACAGAAGGTCAAACATTGGTGACTGTCGAAACATTAGCTGGCCCTATGGCTGCTGCTAAATCTACTGTAACTGGTACTGTATCGGCGGTTAATGTTACAGTGGGCTCAGACGTTTCTCGTGATCAAATCGTTGTCACAGTAGAAAGTAAATAAAGGAGAGAAGGAATGAAGTTTTCTCATTCTTGGCGTTGGTATAGAAAAGCGATACTGGCGCTTTTCTTCTGTACTTCACTTACAGCTGCACAGGCTGTTGATTTCATGCCTGTCAATGATGTAACTACAGGTATGGAAGGCATTGCAAAAACTGTAATTGTAGGAGATACCATTTCTACCTTTGATGTAAAGGTACTTGGTGTCATGAAGGATAAGGGACCATCTGGTCATCTTATTTTAGCGAAGTTCTCTGGTCCTGTTATGGAAAAAACAGGCGGCATCGCTCATGGCATGAGTGGTAGTCCTGTATATATAAATGGTAAGCTCGTTGGTGCTGTTGCTTATGGCTGGGGCTTTGCAGATGGTACGATTGGGATGATTACCCCTATCGAGGATATGGTGAAATTATGGAATATTCCATATGAGAAGAACTTATCCAAACCATGGGATGATAAACAATTGATCCCTCTTGGCACGCCACTTATGGCTTATGGCTTTGATGCAGCATCCATGGATTACTTCAAATCCAAGTTGCCACAATATAAATATGAAACATATGATACGGCTAGTGCTAGTGGTGATGAAATTGCTAAACCTTTAGAAGCCGGTGGTTCTGTAGCAGCATTACTAGTTGATGGTGACCTAAAACTGGGGGCCATTGGTACT
>CABTYY010000023.1:0-19067 GCA_902489125.1 uncultured Veillonella sp. | reverse complement strand
ACTCTATCTTTTATTTTCTCATAGAATAGAAAAACAGGCTATAGGAAAAACCTTGTAGCCTGTATTTTTTCAACATATTATAAAGTTTTATTGAATTGGACCTTTAGGAGCAAACATATCTTGTAACTCTTCACGTGTGAAATGATATTTTTCATTACAATAGTGACAAACAAGCTCTGTTACTTCATCTTCTAGAATAGCCTCTTTATCTTCTTCTCTTAATGTCATAAGTACGGCGCCAAAGCGATCGCGACCACAACGGCATTGGAAGTGAATTGGTTCATTATATACTTCATTCACAGTTAAGCCGTCAAGAACGCGTTCCATAAGACCTTTACCATCTGGATTTGCTTTCAAATATTCTGTAATAGGGCCAAGCTCATTAATATTCTTTTCGACTTGGGCTAACGCTTCATCTGTTGCATCTGGCAAAGCTTGTACGATAAAACCGCCTGCCACAACCGTATGATAATCTGGGTCTACTAATACACCTAAGCTAATAGTAGAAGGCACTTGCTCAGAAGCATATAAATAATAAGCCAAATCTTCTGCTACTTCACCACTTTGAATAGGACTTGTAGAGGTATAATCTTGTGCTAATTGTGTGAAGCGAGTCACTTGCACTTCCCCATTATGACCTACTGCGGCACCTACATCAAGCTTACCAGCACGTTTTAAAGGTACATCCACATGTGGCTCATCCACATATCCACGAACTGTATTATCTGCAAAAGCATCTACGTGAACAACGCCTAGAGGGCCATCACCTTTGATACGAAGACTTACATTTTCATGGTTTTTAAAGTCCCCAGCCAATAAAATAGCCCCAGTCATAGCACGACCTAAAGCAGCCGTTGCAACAGGCCATAAATCGTGACGTACACGAGCCGTTTCAACGGTATCTGTTGTTACCGCTAAAGACATACGAACCCCTTCTCGGGTCGTAAAACGTTTTATATAATCCATTCTATCATTCCTTATTTCTAATTAATACATCATATACACTTAATAGTGCTTTTATAGTATATCATGTCATAGAATTACTTTTCAATAATAGGGAATATATGTTCGTCTACACTAATTTCAAGTTAAAAGAACATATTTTCGATAATATAAAAACACCCAGCATCATGAGATACTGAGTGTTTACTATGTAATTATTAGAATTGATCGATAAGGTTAACCATTTCAATAGCGCCCATAGCACAGTCGTAACCTTTATTGCCAGCTTTAGTACCAGCACGTTCGATAGCTTGTTCAATGTTTTCAGTAGTTACTACACCGAACATAACAGGAATACCAGTTTCCAAGGAAACATGAGCAATACCTTTTGCCACTTCATTACATACATAGTCATAATGAGTTGTAGCACCGCGGATAACGGCACCAACACAAATAACTGCATCGAAGCGACCAGATGTAGCTGCTTTTTTAGCAATTAAAGGAATTTCATAAGCGCCTGGAACCCAGATAACAGTGATATCCTCTTCTTTTACATCGTGACGCAATAAGCAATCTTCAGCGCCACCAATTAATTTAGATGTAATGAACTCGTTAAAACGAGAACCGATAATAGCAAATTTTTTACCAGAACCTAATAAGTTACCTTCTTGAACCTTCATTATGTTGACCTCCTATATTCCATTAAAGGAAATTCTTATGTGACGTGCAATTTGTTAAATAAAACTAAATGATTAGTCCTCTAACATATGACCCATTTTCTCTTCTTTTGTTTTCAAGTAGCCTGCATTGAATTTATTGGCAGCAATGATAAGTGGTACACGGCTTGTTACATCGATTCCCCAATGCTCTAAACCATGGCGTTTTTCAGGATTATTCGTTAACAAACGAATGCTTTTAATACCTAAGAACCGGATAATTTGAGCTGCTAAGGAATATTCGCGCATATCTGCAGGGAAGCCCAATTGTTCATTGGCTTCTACAGTATCTAATCCTTGTTCTTGTAAGGCGTACGCTTTGATTTTATTAGTTAAACCAATGCCACGACCTTCTTGGCGCATATAAACCACAACGCCTTTGCCTTCTTTTTCGATGGCACGCAACGCATGGTCTAATTGTTCACCGCAATCGCAACGTTTAGAACCAAATACATCTCCTGTTAAACATTCTGAGTGAATACGAACAAGAACATCGTTACAGTTTTGAACATCACCTTTAACGATAGCTAAATGTTCTTTATGATCTAAATCATTTTGGAATACAAAGATATTAAAATCACCAAATTTAGTAGGCAATTTAGAACAAGCACCGAGCTCTACCATATCTTCATGTTGTTTACGATACTCAATAAGTTCTGCTACAGATGCAATTTTAAGATTATGTTCTTTTGCAAATTGTAAAAGATCTGGCAAGCGAGCCATATCGCCATCGTCTTTTGTGATTTCACAAATAACAGCTGCCTCTTGCAAACCAGCTAAGCGACAAAGATCGATAGATGCTTCTGTATGACCTTGGCGAACTAATACGCCACCCTCTTTATAAACGAGTGGAAATACGTGGCCTGGGCGACGGAAGTCTTCAGGTTTAGCATTTGGATCTAATAATTTTTGAATTGTATAGGCACGTTCTGCAGGAGATACGCCTGTTGTAGTATCTACATGGTCAACAGTAACGGTGAAAGCAGTTTCATGATTGTCTGTATTTTTAGCAACCATGGCAGGGATGCCAAGCTTTTCTAAGGCTTCGCGGCGCATTGGTGTACATACGATACCGCGCGCGTATTTAACCATAAAGTTAATATTTTCTTGTGTAGCAAACTCTGCAGCAATGATAAGATCACCTTCATTTTCACGGCTTTCATCATCAACAATAATAACAGGTTTACCAACTTTAAGGTCTTGTAAGACCTCTTCAATAGAATGTAATTGTTCGCTCATAGGAACGCTCCTTACTTTATATAAATCCATTCTCTACTAAGAGGGATTGCATAGATTTCTTAGGCTTTTCTTCGGTAGGTTCGCTACCAAGATTCATAAAATGACGAATGTATCGACCAGCAATATCCGTTTCTAAATTGACCTCTGTACCAATGTGAGCAGAACCTAAAATAGTTTCACTCAAGGTGTGAGGAATGATTGATACGGAAAAACTGCTGTCCGTTCGTCGCATAATAGTGAGGCTAATACCATCGATAGTTATGGATCCCTTATAGATAACATAATCCATAACAGATTTTGGAGCCTCTATGGTAAAGATAATGGCATTATCCGTTTGTTCACGATCAATGATGCGGCCTGTCCCATCTACGTGACCAGCTACAATGTGACCACCGAATCTGCCATTAGCAAGCATAGCCCGTTCTAAATTGACAGGTTGATGAACTTTCAAATTAGTGAAAGTAGTCATCTTGATTGACTCAGGCATTACATCGGCTGTAAATACGCCATTACCAATGGTAGTCGCCGTCAAGCACACACCGTTAACAGCAACAGAGTCACCGATTTTTAAATCGCTAAAAATCTTATCCCCCCGTATTGTAATGGCTAAGGATTTAGGGCCTTTTTTAATGCTTTCTACACGGCCGATTTCTTCAACGATCCCCGTGAACATAAGCGCCCCTCCTTCCTTGACGATACGCTTCAATACGAATGTTATTATCTAATACAGTTGTTTTAGTGAAAGTTAACTGCGGAGAAAATTCCAAGCTTTCAAAGCCACGTCCACCTACGGCAGGTGTAGCCTCTGTTCCACCGATTATAGTATTGCCAATATAGGTAACCACCTTATCAAAGTTCATGGACTCTACAAAAGAGCTGATAATAGCTGAACCGCCTTCAACTAAGACTGAAGTATAACCAAAATCGCCCAACTTTGTAAGAATATCATCAATAGATAATTTCTTAATATCTATGACAATATCTGTGCTTTTACTTTTACGAGTAGACACTGATTCAACAACCGTTACAAGAGCTCCTACTTGTTCTAAAGCCTGTATCCGTTCTTTAGGACAACCTTTAGATACAAATATATGAACCTTGCGAGTATCTACTTCAAATACACGACTTCTGGTAGGCGTTCTACCAAGACTGTCTAATATGATGACATCTGGTTGATGAACTGTAATCGGCTCATCAAGAATATTTCTATCTAATATAGCATCTGCTAATTCATCATCACTAAGACGACAGTTTAATTGAGGATTATCTGCTAAGATTGTACCAATACCAACGAGCATAGCATCATGAGTAGCACGTAGTACATGTCCATCACGACGGGAGGATTCATTTGTAATCCATTGGGATTGGCCTGTAAATGTTGCAATCTTACCATCAAGGGACATAGCACTCTTAATAGTTACAAAAGGTTGCCCCGTTTGTATATAGGTAAAGAAGTGTTCATTTAGCTCAGCACATTCATCATTACAAATAGGAACTACAACTTCAATCCCCGCTTCTTTAAGAAGCTCAATACCTTTACCAGCAACAAGTGGATTAGGATCTGTACTGCCAATAACGACCTTAGCTATACCAGCCTCTATAATTCGAAGTGCACAAGGTGGTGTTTTACCATAATGAGAACAAGGCTCTAATGTTACATATAAAGTAGCACCCTTAGCATTCTCACCTGCCTGATTCAATGCATGCACCTCTGCATGAGCAGTGCCAGCTTTGTGATGATAGCCTTCACCAATTATTGTATTGTCTTTCACCACTACGGCCCCCACCAAAGGATTTGGTGAGGTATTTCCTGTGGCCAGTTTTGCCAGTGCAATGGCGCGTTTCATATAAGCTACGTCATCCACCATATCACCTCAATAAAAAAAGGACTATATACATAGTCCTTGGGTAATCATAATTGCGCACAACAAATGTGCCTCGTCTTTTCTCATCCAGACTGTACTGTCGGTATCGGAATTTCACCGATTCATACCCATAAGGTTCGCGGACTATACCGCCGGTAAGGAATTTCACCTGTCCCCAAAGACTTATCTATTTTCTTTATGAATTAATAGTAACACTTTTATTAGGGTTATGCAAGAAGTATAGATTTATACTGAGAAGAATTATTAAATAAATCGTGATATTTATATTTAACATATATATTCTCTTTTTTATTTATGACTGTGATTTAAGTTTTTAAGATAAAGATTCTATAAACTATGTATACAGAAGTTGGTGATTTATATCACATATTTACAATATGAATAGGACTATCATGAAATATATAGTTAAATAACTATATTATATTGATATTAATTATTAAATTAAGGTGATAATATGGCAAAAAAAAGAATTTCTGATGTACTCATAGATGTCTTAGCTAGTGCTGGCATTAAACGTATTTATGGCATCACTGGCGATAGTTTAAACTCTGTAAACGATAGTTTACGTCGCAATGGTAAGATTGCATTTGAACATGTACGTCATGAAGAAACAGCAGCCTTCGCTGCAGGTGCAGAAGCATCCTTAACGCATAAACTAACTGTATGTGCTGGTAGCTCTGGCCCTGGTAACTTACATTTGATCAATGGTCTATTCGACTGCCATCGCAATCGTGTTCCAGTATTGGCTATTGCTTCTCACATTCCTCAATCTGAAGTAGGGTTAAATTATTTCCAAGAAACACATCCAGAAAACTTATTTAAAGAGTGTTCTTGTTTCTGCGAACTTGTATCCAATCCTAAACAAATGCCAGAAATCTTATTCCGTGCTATGAATGCTGCTGTAGGTAACCAAGATGTGGCAGTCATAGTCCTCCCTGGTGATGTTGCAGTTATGGAAATGGAAATTGATGAATTGCCTGTATGGACTCCACCTCGTTTACCTCATATCGTGCCACAACACGACGATATTGAAGAAATGGCTGCTCATTTAGAAACTGGTAAACGTATTACTCTATTCTGTGGTGCAGGCTGTGAAGGTGCTCATGACGAAGTGGTAGAATTGGCCAAACGCTTACAAGCACCTGTAGTACACGCTTTCAGAGGTAAAGAATGGGTTGAATGGGATAACCCATATGATGTTGGTATGACTGGCCTTTTAGGCTATACATCTGGGTATCGTGCTATTGAACAATGCGATACACTCGTAATGCTTGGTACCGATTTCCCTTACCGTCCATTCTATCCAGAAAATGCGAAAGTAATTCAAGTGGATAGAGATCCTAGTGCTTTAGGTCGTCGTGTTCCTCTTACACAAGGTATTATTGGTACTGTAAAAGATACATTAAAAGAATTATTACCTCTTGTTGGACAACGCGGTGATACTGAATTTATCGACACTGTACGCAAAGCATATTCTAAATTTAGAGGCGACTTAGATAGCTATGCTGTACCTGAACCAGATGGCGTGGCAATTCACCCTCAATACTTTGTCAACCGCCTCAATAAATTAGCTGCTGAAGATGCTATCTTCACCTTTGACGTAGGTACACCAGTAATTTGGACTGCACGTCATTTAAAAACAAATGGTAAACGTCGCATCTTAGGATCTTATAATCACGGCTCTATGGCCAATGCTATGATGCATGCCATCGGTGCTCAAAATGCATGTCCAAATCGTCAAGTCATTTCCCTTTCCGGTGATGGTGGCTTCACAATGATGATGGGTGAAATGTTAACATTAAAACAACTTAACTTACCTGTTAAAATCTTTGTGTTTAACAACGAAGAACTTAGCTTCATCGCCATGGAAATGAAAGCCTCTGGCTACCTAGACTATGCTACTGACTTTGTAAATCCAGACTTTGGTAAACTTGCGGAAGCAGCTGGCATTAAAGGTGTAAGCATTCAAAACTCTAGCGAAGTAGATGAAAAAATTATGGAAGCTCTCAACCATAATGGCCCAGTCATCGTTAACGTTCGCGTAGATAAACAAGAACTTGCTATGCCGCCTAAAATTGCTTACCAACAAGCTAAAGGCTTCAGCAAATACTTGATCAATGCAATCCTTGATGGCCGTGGTACAGAACTTAAAGAAATGGCCAAAACAAACTGGATGAAGTATAAATCCTTATATTAAAAATCTGCCAAATTTACAAAACCTGCCAAACTAAATAAACTGCAAAACTTTCAAAAAGAGGAGTCATCATTTGATGACTCCTCTTTTATCTATAATAATCGTCCTCGTAATCGTCTTTATACCGTATTGCATCTAGATCTGATGGAGATAGTCTATTCCCCTCTTCATCAACATATTCTCGGAATTCGTTAAAATATACACCTGGAATATCGGATTCTTCTAACTCAGGCACATCCTCGGGCTCAATATCCCAAAATTCAATCTCTATAGGTTGATTTTGATGCTCCTTAGCAATATTCGATTCACATCTATTATCTTCTAATTTTATTTTAGGTTCTTTAGAAATATTGCTATCCGATGACTTAATTCCTAAAAACTTCAATAATCCACTTATCATTACATAACACTCCCTTACACCAATGATATATTAATTGTATTGTAGCAAAATATATAAAAATAAGCACTATATCACCTTTTGGGTATATAGTGCTTATTTTGTATTTAAGTTTTAACTTATATTTTATTATGCTCCAAAGAGTGACATTTGTTCGTCTTCAGGTAGTTCACCACAGCATTTAAGTTCTTTCATAAGATCAATGATGGTATTAGATACCTTACAACGACGTTGCAAGTCTTTTAGAGATGTAAACGGACGTTCTTCTCGTTCAGCAACGATAGCATCAGCTACAGTTTCACCTAAAGAGTCAATAGCCAAGAATGGCGGCAATAAAGCACCATCTTTAATGCTAAAACGTCTTGCTTCAGAGTGTTGAATATCTACATTAACAAAACGATAACCCCGTTGGTACATTTCCATAGATACTTCTAAGGCACTCATAAGGTCCTTATCTTTAGGACTGGCACCACGATCAAGAGCTTTAATACGATTGAACTCAGTCATTTGCGTTTTAAGGTCTCCCGTCATAATGCGTAAGTCAAAGGCCTTGGCACGAATGGAGAAGTATGCCGCATAGAATGCCAATGGATGGTATACCTTAAACCAGGCTATACGGAATGCCATCATTACATAAGCTACCGCATGGGCCCGTGGGAATAGATAGGAAATCTTTTTACAAGATTCAATGAACCATTCTGGAATATTATTTTCCCGCATTTCAGCTTCAAATTCCGTCGTAGCTTGACCTTGTTTATTCCGTTTTTCTATGCCCTTCCCTTTACGTACGTTTTCCATTACGAAGAAACTATGCTTTCTATCCATACCGCGATGGATTAAGAAGTTCATTACGTCGTCACGGGTAGAAATGGCTTCGTTCAATTTACAAGTACCATTTTTAATGAGGTCTTGCGCATTATCGAGCCATACGTTTGTACCATGAGAGAAACCAGAGATACGAACCAAGTCAGAGAATGTTTGAGGACGAGAGTCTTCAAGCATGCCCCGTACGAACTTCGTACCACATTCTGGCACAGCCAAGCTAGCAACTTGGTCACCTTGTAATTGCTCAGGTGTTAAACCAATCCCCTCTGTAGAAGAGAATAAGCTCAATGTCTTTGGATCATCAAATGGGATTGTCTTAGCATCTATACCGGTCAAATCCTCTAGCATACGAATGATAGTCGGATCATCATGTCCCAGAATATCGAGCTTAGTCATACGGCCTTCGATAGAGTGATAGTCAAAGTGTGTTGTTAATACACCACTTTCCTTCTTATTCGCTGGATGTTGTATAGGCGTAAAGTGATGCACATCCATATCGCGAGGACATACCATGATACCACCAGGATGCTGGCCTGTTGTATTCTTTACGTTTGTAAATCCTTTTGCTAAATGTTCAAAGAAACCACTACGAGCTTGAATATCTCGAATTTCTGCGTATTTTTTTACATAACCAAAGGCTGTTTTATCAGCGATGGTACCGATTGTACCAGCCTTAAATACATTGTCACGTCCAAACAGCTCTTCCGTATATTTGTGAGCTTTTGCTTGGTAATCACCGGAGAAGTTTAGGTCGATATCTGGAACCTTATCACCTTCGAAACCAAGGAAGATGGCAAACGGAATATCATGGCCATTAGTTTGTAGCGCATGACCACACTCTGGACAATCTTTACGTGGTAAGTCAAAGCCACCTGCGTATTCGCCCTTTTCAAAGAATTCTGAATATTTACAGTTAGGACATACATAATGTGGTGGTAATGGGTTTACCTCTGTAATCTCAGACATGGTAGCTGCAAAAGAAGACCCTACAGAACCACGAGAACCTACAAGATACCCATCATCAAGAGATTTTTTTACTAGTTTATGAGCTATGTAATACAATACACCGTAACCATTGGAAATAATACAATCTAATTCATAGTCTAAACGTTCTTGTACAACACGTGGCAATGGATCACCATAAATAGCCTTCGCATTTCTATAGCACATTTCTGTGAAAGCTTCATCGGCGCCTTCAATTTTTGGAGAATATGTGCCGTCTGGTACTGGTTTGATATCTTCGATGCTATCATTAATAGCACGAGTATTAGTAACTACTACTTCATAGGCCTTTTCTTCACTTAAATACGGGAAGGATGCCAACATTTCATCAGTAGTACGCAAGTGCAAATCTGGTTGTTCATCCGCATCTGGATACCCACATGCAGTTAACATGATTTCACGATATATCTTTTCTTCTGGTGTTAAATAATGAACGTCACAAGTAGCACATACAGGTTTGTTTAAAGCTTCCCCTAATTCGATAACGGTTTTATTCATATCGATAAGAGCTTGCTCATCTGGCATAAGGCCTTTACGAACCAAGAACATATTGTTCGTATGTGGTTGAATTTCAAGATAGTCGTAGAAGGAGGCTACCTCTAGTAATTCTTCCTTTGTAGCGCCGCGAACAATGGATTGCATAAGCTCACCAGCTTCACAAGCAGAACCAATGATGATACCTTCACGATGTTCTTCAATAACAGAACGAGGTAAACGAGGACGAACCTTATAATGTTCTAAGTGAGATATAGAAATCATCTTATAGAGATTTCGTAAACCTACCATATTTTTTGCTAACAAGATAATATGGTAACGTTTGTCTTTTTCTTTTTTCTTCTTTTTATCTACTACAGGCTCTTCATCGCGAGTTACTGTTTCATCTTCAATAAGATAACCCTCTACACCGTAGATAACCTTAACGCCTAACTCTTTACCAAGAGCTTGAGCTTCTGGAAAGGCTTGTACTACGCCATGGTCTGTAATAGCCACCGCAGGATGGCCCCATTTTTTTACTGTTTTGAATAAGTCCTTAACAGATACAAGAGCATCCTTATCACTCATTTTTGTATGTAAATGAAGCTCTACGCGGGAGTCTGGTCGGTTTTCAGTACGTTCTACACTCGTAGTTTCCATAGCCTCGATACTGCGAATTGATAGAATATAATCCTTATCGAAACGATCATCAAAGCTGACACTACCTTGTACGCGTACACGTTGTAAACCCTTTAATTGTTTAAGTAGCGCATCCCCTTCTTCAGGACTGTTCGTAAACTTGATGAATTTGATACTATTCGTATCATCTACGATGCTACCGTTAACGATACTTTTACCAGTCTTAGTATCACGTTTATCTAGACCAACAAATACACCTTCAAAAATAACACTAGGCGTATCTAAAGTACCCATAATTTTAGAGGTAACTCCCTCAATTTTAGGTCCTAAAATCATGCCTTCATCAGTAGGAGCATCCTTCGGCACACGACGAGGATATTTGCTATCCCCTTCACTACCTTTAGACGTAGATTTTGTAGTACTTTTAGGTGCAAAACCTTTGCTTACTTTAGGTGTACTGCTCACAGATGCGACAGTATCACTACCGCTAGATGCGGCAGCCGTTTGATTAGCTCGAGACACAACAACTGGACTATTGTTGAAATAGCCTAACTCAACAGCCTCTACAAATGGAGCAAAATCATCTTCGTCAACATCATCATATTCATCTTGTTGATCATATCCTGCAAAGGACTTACCTCTGGGTGCTTGATTTTTAGCCTCTTCAGCCTCACGTTGTGCCTCAGCAGCTTCAATCCATTCACCAGCGCCGCAGCCACCACCATAATAATAGGTATCTAAACCTTCCCCAGTTTCAGTATCTACCTTCCAGGCGAAGCAACAAGCAGTATCGGTATTAGTAGGAATATTGTCAAAAGAGATATTTTTTTCCTTATACCATGCAGACAATCTTTCACGCAAACTAAGTAATGTGGAAAATGCAGAGTCCGCTGCTTGAATCGTCACATGTTGGCTATGACAGTTTACATAGAAGGATGATTTCTTATTCTGTTTTGGTACAACACGATAACGTACTTTCATTTTTATCCCTTATACCCACAATAGGTAATACATAAATCTCTAAATCGCCAAATATCGCCCCTGCTACTACGGCTATCCAAAATAATCTCATAGAGCCCTTTTAATAAAGCTCGTAGCGCCTTAATTGAAATTCTGGAACTCGCCTCATAAGCTAGCTTAATTGGATATGGTTTAAATGACGAATCATAATCCTTACATAGGTTTTGTATAGCTTGAACAGACATTCCCGCTTGGCGACATTCGCTGACCAGTAATTGTAAACGTAATTGCCCCTCAATATAGCTCATAGCACGGTCTAATTCTTTATAGCCGAACATAAAGGGAAATAGTTCAAGTAATGTATTAATATCTCGTTTTAACAGAGCCTCTTTAAAGGTGAAAATATTTTTAGCTCCATAGTCACTGCCATTTTCTTCGAGGAACTCTTTCGTAATGACTTTATCACCTGTTATTTGTAAAAAATAACGGTCAAATTCAGTTCTCATAAATGAAACCGGTACATCTTGCCACAAATCGATGAGATGAGCTACATATTCCTGTGCATCAGGTGTCATTTTAAAACCATTAGACGTACAATACTGACGTATCCACATCACAAGGTCTGCCCCTTCAAGGCGCTTACATTGATGATTAGGGATTTTATCTAAAATCTCTTTATTCTGCTTGATGCGTTTATCAATCATATCATGATAAATCAAAAGGATGGGATTATCTCCATTATAATCCATAATGAGTTCATATAATGGAACCCAAGCATCACTATTTTTACCGCTTTTACGAATAATAGGTAAATTCACTAAACAAAATACCTTTTGATCACCAAAGAGCGAATCTTCACACAGCTTTTCACTTATCTTCTGTGGCCCAGCTTCATCATCTAATACGGTTACTGGAAGGTCAGGATAGGCACTTAAAAATTTACGTTTTTCTTCTTCAATTAATTGTGGCTCATCGCCATAAATGAGTTGAATATGTGCCATAGTTCCTCCTTTCATAGATAGATATCTTTAATGTAACTGTACCCCATTATATACATGTGTTCTGATGATGGATCCACATCGCGTAACGCACCATGAGGGCTACTAAATAATACGGTATTATAAGGTAATATGTGGCCAATTTCGTTCATTATACTCGATCGACTCGTAATAAATAATGTATTAGTCTTATCATTTAATTTTAGATTTTTTTCTCCTCTTTGTCCATTATATACATCGATTTCTTTCATACTATTTTTATATATTGTTTTTGCAGATCCGTTACTATGAAAGTAACCTACTTTTACAACCTTTGGATTGACACCATATGCCCGTATAGCTTGATTGATAAGCCTCTCATTAGGTGTTGTTTTGATATGGTCTGGCGCATCAATTAATACATAGGCCCCTTCGTGATTAGGTTCTATACAAAGTAATACATTACACTGCTTCATAGGAATATAGTGGACCAATGTATCCTTATGATACTTTGTCACATAATATGAAGCACCAAAAGTTGTGACCATAAAAACTAAACATAACACTATATAAACAGTATACCTTTTTCTATGGGTTAAAAAATACGTAAATAAACCTAATAGAACCAAATAGAAATAAGCACAATTGGGATGCATCATGCCTAGCCAAAGTAAACTGCCACTACGACTTAGCACATGATTTAAATATAAGGATATGCGTAATAGTGCATCTATCAATGACCATAGAAATGATATCGGCAATACATAGCTAATAACAGTACTTATAAAAATTAAAACGATAGATAGATCTAATAAAGGTGCTACTATACAAGCTGCTAATAAACTAGCAATACTAATATAGTGAAAGTAATACAGCTGTAACGGCAAGATGAGCAACTGTGCTGACACACATAATACAAGGGGTGTTTTAATCCATTTAGGTACCCATTGAATACGTTCATATAATACCGTTCCCCATATGAGCAATCCATAAGTCGCACCAAAAGAGAGCTGAAAACTTACATCAAATATAGAAAAAGGATCATATGCTAGACATAGTATGGCACATATACATAACGCCTGCTTAGCTTGATATAATCGTCCTTTTACGTAAGCCATGCACATGAGTATGCTCATCATAGTTGCCCGTACAACAGGCGCATCGCCACCAACGACACCACAATACATACAAGCCACTAAAATTCCCATAATCAAACTGGTTCGTTTTCTTAATTTAATGAGTCGTCCCAGTCCATATACCAGTGCTAATAAGAGAGCAATATGTGAACCTGATATAGATAAAATATGGATAAGTCCTGTATAGGAAAAATCCTTCATTGTATCTTCCCCTAGCTCACTATAATGGCCGCCTAAAGCTAATGATTGTGCTAATACATGTTGTGGACCCTCTAGATAATTAGAAATAGTTTTATCTATAGACTCACGTATTGATCCACAAATAAATAAGACTTTCCTATATAGTTTTTCAGAAAGGGGCTCTTTATAGTGAAATGCTTGTAAGTCTTTATGAGTAGCCACTCGGTATATACCATCATAGATACGACCTCGAGTATTGGAACTCATATAGCGTCCGCGAAGATTAATACGACCTTCCTCTTCAATAAGAAACAAAGGCTTTGGTGTACCTTCTACAACTGCATATTCCCCCAGTCGTATGGGATGTGTGGTAGTAGATGCCTTTGAGTATATCTGTAAACGGCCCTGAGCATTAATATAGTCACTTTTGGCAGTATTTTTATAAGGATGTAAGCCATGAATTTCAATAGTATATTTGTAATACTCCTGTCCGTTCAAATTTACTCTTTCAGGAGCAGTTACAACCGTACCAAGATATTCTCCTTCTTGCTGCAAATAATATGATGTATAGCTATTAAAATGTATAATCCGTAAATCTGTTTGGTAATACGATAGTCCTATAAAAAGGGACACAAAAACTATTAACTTACCAAGTGAGCTCCACCAATTAAACGATTGTAAGGCTTTAAAAATACTCACACCTATAATGGTTACCCCTATAGCAAAGATGTAGTACATTTGATTGAGTACAGGAAAATAATTTCCATACCCTAGTATTGTTCCTATAATGATAGATCCTAATATAACATGTGCCCATTGACTATGAGACAACACCATTTGTGTCGGACTTAAAATATTTGTATCTAGAACCACTCTGTCATGATTATTATTCCTATGATTAAATTGTAATTTTGTCTTTAATTTTCTTAAATACGCCGTCACCAATGCCCTTCACCCCCTTGATACCTTCAACGGAAGTAAAGGGGCCTTTTTGTGAACGATATTCCTCAATTCTTTTAGCCATGGCAGGGCCTATACCTGGCAGAGAGTCTAATTCTTTTGCAGTAGCAGAGTTTATGTTTATCTTATTACCACGCAATAACACTTCAGGATTACCGTGAAAGTTAAATACTACATGGATATGATCACCTGCAGTAACTGGCTTAGCCATATTTACCGACTCTACATCTGCATAGGGTAATAGTCCTCCTGCTAGCTTAACAATATCACCTACAGTAGCTGAGCTTTCAAGCTCATATAAACCAGGTGAAGCGACTGCACCTGTTATATAAGCGATTGGTTTATTAGGCTGTTGTTCTACAGTAGATATAGAAGAATTTCCATCTATACCCCCTTCAGCTAGGACAGAATCGCTTTCATCTGTTATAATAGGCCATAGGAAATAAATTCCTACTAAAATACATAGGATTAATACAATTATCATATAGGGCTTCAATTTAACTTTCATAGTGCACCTCCTACTGAAGGATTTCCCTATGAAAAACAAAACTCCTACCGATGACTCTATTAGTCACACTAGCAGGAGTTTAACAATTGATGTCGAATTAAAGGAGAAATTATGAATCAAGATACATTAAGAAAATATGCCCGTACATTATTACAATACGGTGTAAACTTGCAGCAAGACCAAACATTAGTTGTTTCTGTAGATGTAGAAAACAAAGACTTTGCAGTGATTGTTACTGAAGAAGCTTATGAACTTGGTGCTAAGGAGGTTGTTCTGAACTGGAGATGCTCCCCAATTGCCCGTCAACGTTTATTGCATGCTAACGAATCTGTTTTAGAAAAACCAGCTAACTGGATTCCTGAATTCTACAAGCAGTACATCGATGAAAAGGCTGCCTTCTTATCGTTAATCAGTGCTAATCCAAAAGCCTTAGAAGGCATCCCAACGGATCGTATTTCCTTACAATCTCGTAACTTAAATAAAGTGTTATCCTTTTATCATACAGCCATCATGAATTCTTCTGTTACATGGTGTGTTGCCTCTGTACCGACAGTACTTTGGGCAGATTTATTAGGCTATGAAGGTACAAACGAAGAAAAAATTAATCAATTATGGGAAACATTATTGAAACTTTGCCGCATTGAAGGTGTAGAACCAAAAGATACGTATCGTCATCATATGGCAAAATTACGTCACCGCTGTGAAGCATTGAATAAATTAGACTTAAAGGCATTGCGTTATACTTGTGAAAATGGTACTGACCTCCTATTAGAATTGCCAGAAGGTCATATTTGGCTAGGTGGTGAAGAATCCTCCAAAGATGGTACTATTTTCAATGCTAATATACCTACAGAAGAAGTTTTCTCTGCTCCACAATACAATGGCGTTAATGGTATTGTGTACAGTACAAAACCTTTAATTTACCATGGCAACACTATTTCTGATTTCTCCTTTACGTTTAAAGAAGGTAAAATCGTTGAGTATACTGCCAAAGAAGGTTATGAAGTATTAAAAGAATTAGTAGAGACTGATGAAGGTTCCCACTACCTCGGCGAAGTTGCCTTAGTTGATCACTTCAGCCCTATTAGCCAATCTAACCAAATCTTCTTCGAAACATTATTTGATGAAAATGCATCGTGCCATTTAGCAATCGGTGCTTCTTATCCAACATGCCTCAAAGATAGCGACGGTTTATCTGAAGAAGAATTAAAAGAACGCGGCCTTAACCACTCCTTAACACATGTAGACTTTATGATTGGTCATGAACGTATGAACATCAAAGGCTACACTCGTGATGGCCAAGAAGTTGATATTATGATTGATGGCCGCTTACAAGTATAAACATAACTACAAAACATAACTACAAAACAATCATAAATTGGATGACAGCAAAGAACTGTATGTCTAGTCTAACGTCTCTAGTAGATATCAATTTATATTGGAAAACTACATATGAAACAGACCCTATATACGCTTGTATATAGGGTCTTTTGATAATAGTAAAAATTTATTCTATTACAATGTAATATTTAAAGTACGGCCTGTTGGTTGATACTGAATGATTTCTACGCCAGCAGTTTTAAGCATACGTTTAGATGCCTTCACCTCTTTTGTATCCTTGTAGAGGTCATCACGGTAGATAACGGCCTTAATACCACTTTGAATGATTGCCTTAGCACATTCATTACAAGGGAATAATGTAACATAAATCTTGGAACCCTCTAGAGAGCCACCGCGATAATTTAGAATAGCATTGAGTTCACTATGTACAGTATAGAAATATTTATTATCGTCTGCTGTATCGCGTTCCCAAGTAAAGTCATCATCACTACAATTCAAAGGCATGCCATTATAACCAATGGATAAAATCTTATTATCATTGCTAACGATACATGCACCAACTTGTGTATTAGGATCTTTAGAGCGTTGTGCTGCTAAGATGGCAACGCCCATGAAGTATTCATCCCAGGAAATATAATCGCTACGTTTTGCCATAATTACCTCACTGTAAAATAAGCCCCCTTCTACCTATGTAGTTGGGGGCTTACATTATTAAATGAATAGAATATCGTTATTTAACTACGATATTTACAAGTTTACCAGGTACATAAATAACTTTTACAATATTTTTACCTTCTGTAAACTCTTGAACACGACTAGACTCTTTAGCCAATGTTTCTAATTCTTCTTTTGTAATATTTATGGAAACAGTAAGTTTATCACGAACTTTACCATTTACTTGTAATACTACTTCTACTTCATCTACAACGAGAGCTGCCTCTTCGTATACAGGCCATTTTTCTGTGTGGATGGATGTAGTTTCACCCAATTCATGCCACAACTCTTCTGTCATATGAGGAACGAATGGTGCTAAGAGTAGCAATAAGGAATGAGTCAATTCATTAGCCAAAGCGCTATTGATTGTTTCAGCTTTGTCCTTATGAGCGTACATAGCATTTACAAGTTCCATGATGGCAGAAATAGCAGTATTGAAGTTGAAGTTGTTATCAAGGTCTTCTGTTACCTTTTTGATAACACGATGTAATTCACGACGCAATGCAAATTCGTCTTTTGTAAGTTCACCAGTTACATTTTTCTTAGCTTCTTCGTTGTATGCATCAACAATACGCCATACGCGACCTAAGAAACGATAGGAACCTTCAACACCTTGGTCAGACCAATCAAGGTCACGATCTACAGGGGCCGCAAAGAGAATGAACAAACGTGCAGTATCAGCACCATAAGTATTGATAATTTCTTCAGGAGAAACTACATTACCTTTGGATTTAGACATTTTGCTGCCTTCTTTAAGAACCATACCTTGTGTTAACAAACCACGGAATGGCTCATTAGCTTCGATAAGGCCTAAATCGTGAATAACTTTCACAAAGAATCGGGAGTACAACAAGTGCAAGATAGCATGTTCAATACCGCCGATATATTGGTCAACGTTCATCCAGTAGTTAGCGATTTTTTTATCGAATGGAGCTTGGTCATTTTTAGCGTCTGTATAGCGCAAGAAGTACCAAGAGGAATCGATAAATGTGTCCATTGTGTCTGTTTCACGACGTGCAGGACCACCACATTTAGGACATGTAGTATTTAAGAAATTTTCAGATGTAGCCAATGGAGATACGGCACCAGATTCAAATTTAACATCCTCTGGCAAACGTACTGGCAACTCTTCTTCAGGAACGAGTTGTTCACCACATTTTTCACAATATACTACAGGAATTGGCACGCCCCAGTAACGTTGACGAGAAATCAACCAGTCGCGAAGACGGAAGTTTACCTTACCTTCACCAATGCCGCGTTCGTTAAGAGCAGCTGTGATAGTTTTACGAGCCTCTTCAGATGTTTGGCCATTATATTCACCAGAATTAACGAGGATACCATCTTCATGGTACCATTCTTGCCATTTTTCAAGGCTGTATTCTTCACCTTCACGAGCTACAACTTGTTTAATAGGCAAATCATATTTATGAGCAAATTCCCAGTCACGTTCATCATGCGCAGGGGAACCCATTACGGCACCTGTACCATAGTCTACCAATACATAGTTAGCAATCCACACAGGAACTTGCTCGCCAGACATAGGGTTTACTGCATAGGAACCAGTGAACATACCTTCTTTAGGTGCATCTGTAGATGTACGGTCAATATCACTCATATTGCGCATACGCGTAATGAAAGCTTCTAATTCAGCTTTATTAGGGGCATTTTCAATAAGGCGTTCTACATATGGATGTTCAGGAGCCAATACTACATAGCTTACGCCATAAATAGTATCAACCCGTGTAGTATACACAGATACGCGTTCATTAATGGATGGCACTTCAAAGGAGAATTCTGTACCTTCAGAACGGCCAATCCAGTTCTTTTGCATCAATTTAACGCGTTGTGGCCAATGATCAAGAGTGTCCAAATCTGTTAACAAGCGATCCGCATATTCTGTAATGCGCAAGAACCATTGGGATAAGTCTTTTTTCTCAACTGCGTTGTCACAGCGCCAGCAAGCACCATCGATAACTT
>CABTYY010000022.1:0-19500 GCA_902489125.1 uncultured Veillonella sp. | reverse complement strand
TGATTATTGCCAAATAGATCGTTCAATCCCTCAATGGGGTGATGCTCCTGTTTGGAATGAGCTACATATGTCTACAGATTTTCCAACTTATTGGGATTAGTCACACACACTTTTTGTCCTATAACCCTGATATGAGGAATGGCCAAGTCTCATCTGTACGACTTTAAAGTTTACACCTGCTTCTAGTAATAAGGTAGCATGTGTATGACGAGTATCGTGCATCGTAAAGTCCGGTCTACCGATAGCAGTTGCAAACTTTTTACACTTTAGAGAAACCTTAGCCGGATCACGAGGATTTCCAAACTTACCAGGGAACACGAGATTGTTATTTCTCCAGTTCGTTGCTTTTAGTCTTCGTTTATCGACGTGTGTGCGAAGTTTTAAAAGCTCCGCGATAGTTTTATCGTCGAGTGAAATAGAACGCCTAGATGAGCTATTTTTAGTTGTTTTTGAGATAGTTGTGACTTCGTCGATACGTAAAACTGTCTGATTGACGGTTAACGTCTTTTGTTTTAAGTTGACATCATCCCAGGTTAAGCCGAGTATCTCACTACGGCGTAAACCTGTAGTAAATGCTAGCTTGAACAGGGCGTGCCATTCGACATCATCGATTTGTTCAAGGAAGGTTTCTACTTCTTCTTTGGATAGCGTTACCATCTCTCGCTTACGTTCTTGCTTAGGCTTCTTAACTAGAGTGGCCACGTTTTTAGATATTATCTCGTCCATGACCGCCTGTTTAAGGATAGCTCTAAGAACGGTTAGCGTGTAACTGATAGTCCTGGCTGATAAGTGGCTCATGTTATCCATTAAGGCTCTTACGTTTAATGCGGATAGCTCGACTAGTCGTATCGAACCTATGAAAGGTACAATATAGGTTTTAATAATATATTGGTAAGAAGAGAGGGTATTCTGCGAAATGGTATCCTTCTTAAGGCGGATCCAATAGTCACACCATCTCTCTATTGTAATAGTGTTATCGTAGTTAGCACATTGCGCTAGTGATTCAACGTAAGCATCACGTTCAGCGATAGCTGCTTTCTTGGTAGTACCATAAAAGTATTTACGCTTACCGTTTATCATCTTTGATACTTGGTAGCGACCATCAGCTCGCTTTTTAGCCATAAAAATAACCTCCTTGGCTAAAAAAATGGTAAAGTAAATAAGCCTTAGATGTATGTTATAATATAAATATGCGGTGTCTCTAAGGCATCAAGCCTATATCTAGTAGTAGCTAGATATAGGCCTTTTTTATTTTGTCTAATATTTTTATGTATATTGGACTATTAAATAAAATAGTCCAATATAATGTGATATATTGGACTATAAAAATATATAGTCTAAAAAAGATTAAAATATTAGACTTAACTATCTATAATACTTAATAATTTTGGACAAATAAATGTTCTGTTTTTAGCTTTATCTGAACTAATCAAAATATTCTGCTCTACCATTTTGTTCAAAAGTGTAAATACAGTTTGTTTACTAGCGTTAATTTCTTCGATAAGTTGTTTACTTGTAAATATAGGATGCTGGAAAATAAAGTCTAAAATTGGGATGAAGTAATATGACTTTATAGAATCGCCTAAAGATTTAAATTGCTCATATAAAGATAAAATATTTAAAGCTTTTTTTGTATTGTTATGAGATTCAGTTATTATGCCACTTAGGAAGAAATAAATCCAAGATACCCAATTATTATTTTTAGAAATATTGGCTAAATTATGAATGTATTCATCACGATTCCGTTCGAAGTAAGAACTCATATAGAATATGGGGGATGGAATAATTCCACGATAATAAAAGAATAAAGGAATTAGTAATCTGCCTATACGTCCATTCCCATCTTCAAATGGATGAATCATTTCAAATTGTGCATGAATAATAGCTGCTTGAATTAATGGATTTATTTCATCATAGTGTAAATACGTTTCTAGATTAGACATATAAGAGTCTGTTAATTGAGGAGAAACAGGGGTATAAGAAATAAAATCATAGCCACCAATATAATTCTGTAACTTTTTAAAATCCCCTGGATGTTTAGTAGAACCACGAACATTATCTAGGAGAATAGCATGCATTTCTTTAATAATTTTTATTGTTAAGGGTTCTTTACTATCAGGATTTGACAACTGATTATATGGTGAAATTGTATCTAAGGCATGTTTTAATGCAGAACGATAATTAAGGATTTCTTTTAACTCATCATCCTGAATATCAGTTTGGTTGCCAGCTTCATGATTAAGAATATCTTCAAGAGTTGCGTGTGTACCTTCTAATTTAGAGGATAATACAGCCTCTTGTGTAGTAATAGGGGATAAAAGCAAAACAGGATTAGGCGTATTTACTAAAAAGCCTTTATATTCACCTAGAGCCATATTTGCTTCTGAAGATAATTTAATTAACTCAGGAGTTAGTAAATTAAAAGTATCAAAGGGTAAACGTTGAGGTTCGTATGGTGGAGGTGCAGATCTACGTAATTCTGCAAGCCTTTCATCAGTAATATTAGACATAAAAGTTATCTCCTAAAAATAAGCAACCATAAGTAAACAGTAAATATTACAAAACATGATGATAGAAATCTATTTCTTCAAGCAATTCATCAGTAAGTTCTTTACGCCTTACCATATGTTCAATTAAATTAACATGATGATCTATATGAAAATCATCATTAAGGATATGCAGCAGTTCATGTTTTACTTCGTTACGCATATCTTCAATAGACATATTCTTGCGAATGTAAATATTGTGTACACCTTCATCTTCCCCAACAGATGATACAGCCTTAACATTAGAAATATCACACTCAATATTATTAATAATCACACTAACAACCCCTAATAGTATTATTTATTATGTTTTAATTTTAAAAGTTCAATATATTCAACTGCTTTCTCCATGTCCTCTTTGGAAATGTCACGAGATGCGGAAAATAATAAGCGTGCAGAAGGACGAGTGCGAAGGTATTCAGCATATTCAGCGGTTTCAGAATCGAGATAATAACCTTGAGAAGCATCATCCTTATCCCAACCAATTAACCATTCTGGCTTTACTTCTAATATAGGAGCTAATCTATTAATAAAATCAATAGAAACACTAGAGATTTTACCAGATTCATATCTTTGCATATTGCTTTCACTAATCCCTAATCTTGCTCCTAGGTCAGCTAATGTTATACCTTTTTGTTTTCTAATAGTTTTTATTCTTTCTCCTATTTCTTTATTTATTGTATTTCTTTCATCGATACTCATAATATGTCTCCGAATAAGAATCGCCCTTACAATCTTATATTACAATGAACTTGAATAAAATTCAAGAAAAATTATAAAATTTTTATAAAATCTTGCATAGAGCGGTTGAGAGGTTTTTCTAATGTGCTTATCATGTAACTAGAAATTTGTATATGATGCAAGTAAAGTGAGGTGAAAAGATGAAACTAGAAAAACTGAAAGGGTTGTTGGTAGAACACAAGAAAACATATGCAAATTTAGCAGAGTTATTAGGAGTATCTATTACAACCATTAACAGCAAAATGAATGGGAAAACACAATTTGATGTAGTAGAGGCTACAATGATTAGTGATTGGCTTGGATTAGACTGCTCTAGTAGAGTAGATATTTTTTTACATAATAACTTGCATAACATACAAGTTGCAAATTAACAGAGGTGAAATCAAATGGGCAAATAAAAAGCCATTAACAAAAGTTAGTGGCAATAGATAGGATATTGGGCGCTCGTGGATGGATTATTGGTAATGCTCCTCACCATCTATGCGTTGCACCTTACAAAGTATACAAGGCATTTACTTTGTCTTGGCTCAAGGTTGTCCTGTTGCAGTAGGAGATCCCTTGAATTCGCCCAATTTGCAATTAGTAATTACTTACTAATGGGACGTGTAAACATCCTTTCTTAACCTAAATCACGTAATCGAGAAATACCAGAGGCTTTCTCTAATTGAAGCATTGGGCTATTAGCTACATTTTGTGCTAATGCTAAAGCTCCTTGTGTTTGAGTATTAAGGGCAAATGCTTTTGCAAATGGAGTATTTGCAGAAGATTGAATCATAGAAATAACTTTATTTGTGTTTTTAAGAATTTCTAATTGTGGGTTAACCACCAAGATGTTATCGCAAAGGCTTTTTATCCTTTACATCTACTTGTTACCAAGTAGTTCAGCATATGTCATTATCTTATCAAAAAACATTATACATGAATAAATGATGAAAATAAAACAAAGAGGTGAAATCAAATGGAAGAAATTAAAAGACTATTAGAAGTACGTTTAAAAGACTTATTAAAGACCAAAACAAAAAGTTATGAAAAAGAAAGCCTATTAGCGAATACAGCAAAACATATATCAACTCAATCATGATGATAGATGACTATATGAAAGAAGAGCAAACCAATAAATGATTTGCTCAATAGGATCTAATCTAAATAGTTAAGAGGAAACACAAATGGAAAAGAATAGTAATGCATTAATGAATGAAATACAAAAAAGAGGTTAGTCAAAGACGAATTGTTAAATTGATTGAAGCCAAGAGGATTATTAAAGAAGTAATACATTATGATCCAAGTGAAAAATCAAAACATAAAACAATAGTTAACATGATTGATGAAGTAATTGTGGATGAGTTGAAAGTTCAATCAAACCCTATAAATAAACCTACAAATAAAGTAGAAATCATTATTAATCCTAAGCTAAGAGAACATATGAAATTAGCTCGAGATAGAAACTCATTAGAGCATGACAACAGATTAACTATTGATGAGGCTGTAAATCATTTAGCAGATACATTTATTCAAATGCAAAACATTATGGACAGAGTTGTAATTGAAGATGCTTGGTATACAAAAGCATTTAGGGATGAAGTAGAAAATGCCCTTATCACAATGGCTGTAATAAAGGCATTTGGTATTAGTGAAAAATCTGAACGTTATTTAGGTGTTGTTAAGAAAGTATTAATAGAACAAGAGGGTATCTAAATGAATAAAGAAGAAGAGTGGCATTTAATTATAAAAGAAATACATAGGCAAGCAATGGTGAGTTACACCATAAGCTGGATTGCTGTAGGAATATCTAGTTTAGCATTAATAATAGCAATAATTAAAATGCTTCAGAAATTTTCAATAATTTAAAAGAACTTAAATAATATTGAGATAAATATTGAAATAATAGCGAGAATAATTGCCACTACGCTTAAAGTATTAGCCATTTTAGATGACTTTAAGCTTTGATTAGCAATGTCTAAGCTTTTATTACGACTATCTTTTTCATCAAGTTCTTTTTGAATCTCAAAGAGCCTATTCTCACCGGAGATTGTCAACATAAACTCTTCATCAGGATTAAATTCATATGGAGCATAGAAGTCATCAGGAATTGTTTTTAATTGTAAGTAAATCTTTTGGTTTGGGGGAGAGATTATGTTGTCACTTAAAAGATTAAGGCCAGTTGGATTATTTACACGCATTTCAGGTTTATCTAAGAGATACTTCATTATAGTTGCTGAGTTAAGACCATCGATAACAGTACATAAATCATTAAATGAGTTTTTACCGTTTGAGATAGATAGCAAGATATCATTAATTTCTTTGTCATTTAGATTAAAAGCCGTAGCTTTATAGGCTTTAATTTCTGAAATGTAATCATCATATTCTTGCATAAGTTGTAATTGTGATTCATAAAAAGATGTCATTACTGGTGGATACATTGATTTACGAATCGATTCATTAAGTTTATGTATAGACTTTAAATGATTTGATGAATTTTTTGTCACGATAAGCACCTCCTTTCAAGGTGATTATACAAATAATCAATTCAAAATATATATGAATATACAACAGTGGAATAAAAAACTTCCGCACTGATAATACGGAAGTTATTTATCCTATTTGTTTACCAAAAGTTCACTGCATTTGCATTATATTGCCAGTTAAAGAGACTGTGCACATAAGATTTCTTGCGGAAATCTTAACTATAGAACCTAATCAACTGTTGAAGTCCCCTTCAAACAATATAAGGCAACCTAAATGTTATCAGCAATTAGCTCTATGGTGAACCGCTTCACTTAGGGCTGCTAGGACAGCCCAAGAAACGATGCCCTTAGTATCAGCTATAAAGATTAATAAGTAGAACAAACTCCTTTGTCCTCCTCCTTAATGGATGAATATTATTAATCTAAATAATTGGAACAAGGCATAAACAAAAATTGGGACATAAAAGGCCCTCCTTTCGAATATACCCTAGTATAGGTATCTGTTTATATATTAATTTAACTAATCAGTTTAGTCAAATAAACGATTTATAAAGGAGTGATAAAAATTAAGTTCGGAGATTTTATAAAATTGGAGCGTTCAAAACAGGCTATAACTTATTAGCAGAAAGCATTGCGACTAAAAAGCCAGTAACATTTACTAAAGTAGTTATTGGTGATGGCGATGATAACGGATTAAATGTAGATACTTTGACTAATGTAGTATCTGAAAAATTAACATTACCTGTACTTAACGGACAAAAAGACGGAGATGGCCAATATCTTGTAACGGCCATATTGTCAAACAGTACTGTAGAAACAGGTTTCTTTCCTAAAGAAGTAGCATTATTCGCTAAATGTGGTGATGGAGAAGAAATACTATATTCATATAGTAATGGTGGTAATAATGTAGGTTTGATTCCAGATAAAAACACACCTATCAATTCTGAAATTTACAACATCAGAAACAAAAATTGGCAACGCAACCAATATTACATTTGTAACAAGTGATGATACATATGTAACAAAAGGTGAATTGACTAAGCATAATACAGATCTTGATGCACATGGCGGACTTTTGCAAAAGGTAAAAACTGAATTAGCCACTCATAACACAGATAGTTCCTCTCATCCGCCTATTACGGCAATGATTGCCAAAATCCTTGGGGCGACTAACTGGCAAGAAAATCCAGCTGCTACGTTAAAAGATATAAAAAACCTATTAGGCGTGGGCGGCATTGTAGCACAGCGCTTAGAAGAACCCGGTTTTATTAAATTTGCCAATGGATTTACTATTCAATGGGGGCTCGGAGAAAACGAATACAAAGACTTAACAGGCACTAAGAAAACATATAGTTGTGTTCTTCCGATTCCATTTGAGCACAAAATCTTATATGCGTCTGGTCAGACTGAAACTAACGATAAGGTTAATCACTATACATTTGTTAATATAGCACATGCACCAGAAGAATCAACGAAAGAAAAAGTAGTGTTCTATACATGGATTGACTGGGATTGGTCATATGTACAGTTTCGATTAGCGTGGATAGTGTTCGGTTATTAGACAGCTATTTTTATTACAAACTTTTAAAAGTTTCAACATATGCACTTTTGCGGTGCATGCGGAGATAGGAGGTATATATGAATAATTATATCCACGTACTTGATGAGGAAGGGAAACGCATCACATCAATTGTAGATAATATGTTAGAACCAGTAGGAGAAGAAACATTGCTGAAACAAGCAAAGGAACAGTATCCTACCGCTAATAGCTATATATATGGTGATGATGCTATGCTTGATGAATTTTTAAATGGCAAAGCATATGTAAATGGGGGGGCATTGATATTCTTGTAACACGATACGAGCCAACAAAAGCAGAGAAAATCGCAGATATTAAGAAGTATTATGATGCAAGATTTGAAACACTAGAACAAATGGTGCTACGTAGACGATTGATTAATGGAGATATTTCTGATTTGCAAGAACAATACAAGAAACTCAATCAAGAAATGTTAGCAAAAATTAAGGCGGTGAAATAAACATGGAAGTAAAAAGCGATATTCCTGTAATGAAATTTTGTGAATGGTGCTACGCTACATTAAATAAAGATGGAACATGTCCTACAGAGGGGTGTATCCATAATGATCTAATGGATTTAGAAAAGGATGATGCAGATGTTACCAGTCGAATATAATATCCAGGTATATCAAGGTGAATATATTACATTAACTATTGGATGCGATTCAGTAATTAATGCTGATGATGTATTTGCTTGCATTAGGCGGTATAGTTGGGACGATGAAATAATAGAACGGTTTGTGATTACGAATAGTACGTCTGAGTTATTAGACGGCGAAAAGTGCAAACTTAATCTAACCTTAGATAGCAATTCGATTGATAGCGGTACTTATTATTGGGATTTGTTTGTATGGGTAGGTAATCGACCTGTTAAATGTTTAGTAAAAGGTAAGATAATCATCAAACAAGGTATAAGTAATAGGGGGAAATAATATGAGTGAAAATACTATTAATATTTATATGGGGGCAGAAGATAAAGTTAACGTTAAAGATGCTACCCAAATTATTAAATTGCAAGGACCAAAAGGGGAGCCCGGTCCAAAAGGTGAGCCATTTAGATTTGAAGATTTTACTCCAGATCAACTAGAATCTTTAAAAGGTCCTAAAGGTGTTGATGGTAAACAAGGTCCGAAGGGTGATGCTGGCAACGGGTTGGATGTAACATCATTATCGAATGCATTAAAAGGAATAGGATTAATGCCGACAGGTAGTGATGTATATCAATTAATTACTGATGCGTTAATTGCTGTAAAAAATGGTGCTGATATTGGAAGTTTGGATTATTGGAAACAAAAGACATTTGGAGAGTTCTTTTATCCGTTAAATGTTGGAGATACCGAATTGCAAGGTTCAATTCCTACAGGCTTTTATACAATCGTTAATGGTCAAGACAAGCGACAATGGGATGGCAATAAACCAAAACAAGATGCTCATATTGAAATTCCAACAGGTGTAGAAAACTTCACCGTAGCATTGTATTTGCCAAACGAAGAAAAGATATGTTCCTTTGTAGTATCTGTTCCACAAGCACAAAAATATACGGCGCCTAAGCCACCAAGTGGAATGACAATGATTTCTGAATACACAGACGGCAATAATGTAAAATGGACTGTCTATGATGCGTATGATGAATTCGATGGTCATATGCAAACTGCATATTGTGATATTAGTAATATTCATAATAATGCTAACTATAACACCTTATCGGTTAACAACGCCTCTAATTTACGAAGAATTGTAATGTATGCAACTAAGCCTGTTACAGTTTGGACGGATTCAGAAATTAAAGCTATTACAGGGGCTACACTTGAATACCACAATAAAGACCTCATTACTATCAATAAAGCCGTTGATGACTTATAAGAGGTGAAATATGTGGACTTGGCAATTTGAGTTAAATGATATTTTAACTACACTTACAATAGTAGGAATAGTTGCGGGGGCTGGATACAGGTTGCTGATTATTCAATTACTTGAAAAATTAGACCTACAAAAGATGCAAGACAATTTGATGTTTCAATAAAAAATGGGTGTGCTTACAGACACATTGAAAGATTTAAAAGATGAAATCAAACTTTCACGAGAACAACGAACTAAAGCGTACACTGAACACGTTAAATTGACATCTCGTGTCGATGGCATCGAAGCTCGTGTTGATGATATTAAGGAGGAGTTGCATGAACATACTATCAAATCTCATCAATACAGTTAAAAAATCATATCAATCTGTTAGGGTGGCTAACTTCCATCATACAGGGATATTAGCTACAAGGGCACTAGTATTTATTATGTTAGTGTCTATATTATTAGTGGTCACTCAATATGTTATGTCCTTTATTAGCGGGTACGTATCCGACGAAGCCAATAAGCTGATTAATGTAGGCATTAATATAATTGACCACATCTTCATACCTAGTGTCTTAACGGCCATAGTGGGCTTCTTAGGGCTTTGGATAGACAGAAATAATAATGGTATTCCCGATAGATTAGAAGAGGAGGATAAACGATGAAAGTATTTATTAATCCTGGACATGATATCAACTTAGATAGTGGCGCAGTTAATCCTGTATATGGTACACGTGAATGAGATGTGGCACGTGATGCGGGCAAGATGTTGGCACGCTATTTAGAAATAGCAGGGTGCGAAGTTCGCATTTTACAAGATGATGATTTAGGCCTTGTATGTTCCGAGTCTGACTCCTGGGGCGCAGATATATTTGTATCACTCCATTGCAATGCCTTCAACACGCAAGCACGAGGGGCTGAAACCCTCTATAAGTCCTTTAATGGACAACGCTTAGCGGGCGATATCCAAAGTCAAATCATCTGCAGCATTAACACAGTTGATCGTGGTGTTAAGAAGCGTGATGACCTTTGGGTCCTAAATGGTACAGATGCAACAGCGGTTCTTGTTGAAATGGCTTTTATTGACAATGAAGAAGACCACGCTATGTTATCCAATGACCTTGATACTATTGTGCGTGCGATTGCACGAGGTATTACTGATTATGCGGGGGGACAATAATGTATGACAAAATCAAAGTTTTACTTAATAGCCTTAGTTATCGCCATGCTGTTATCGGTGGTATTGGCATCATCCTCATCCTTTGCGCAGGATAAATCCTCTACCAACCAAGCGGAGCAGACTATCAGCGTACCATTAACGCAGTGGAACGAGCTCAAGAGCAACAACGAAAAAGCCTTGAACTCAATCGAAGCATCCAACATTCCATTGACCGAAGCACAGAGCTTAGCCGTGAAGCAAAAGAACGAATTGATCGAAGCGCACAATACAATCAACAAATTGGAGAATGAATTGATGCAAGCCAAGCTTCAATCAATGAAGTAAGAAGTTACCTTAAACGAAATGCAGAACTCTTTGACCGAATTGAAAGGGCAAATAGAGAACGACAAGAAAACCATTAAACGATTGCGGATGCAACGCAATCTATCTCAGATGGTGGGAGCGGGAGCAGTAATCGGAGTAGTGATTCATCGATGACTGAGAAGTGATCCAATACATCTCCATAGCGTGTAATGGTGGATACACGCAACTATAAATAAAAGAGCCTACTAACCTAGATTAAATCTACGTTAGTAGGCTCTTTTTTGTTTGTAAAAATCAAAATAAACACTTGATTATATACACGATATAGGGTATAATATAGACATAGGGAAGGAGTTGATGATAGTGGACATAACAGAAAAGCTAACAAGTTTAGCGAATGCGTTAACGCCACTGGTACTGGCACTAGCAATACTAAAACTTGTTAGCAAGGAGTAGTAAAAAGCAGGCGGGTGAAAGCCCCGCCACCTTTTCAACATCATTGTAAATCAAAGAGGTGAATTATGCAATATATAGAATGGTTGATTAATATAGCAACTATTATTATTTTGATACTAGCTGTTAAACGTTTAGTTAGAAGGTGATGAAATTGAAATTTGAACTAGATGATATCATGACAACGCAAGAGGCTGCAGAACGTTGGAATGTTACTGCTGATGCATTGAAACAGAATTGTAGAGGGCGAGTAAAGAAAGGCTTTTTAGAAGGTGAGTTTAGAAAGTCTGGGAAAATGTGGCTTGTAACACGTCAAGCAATGGAACGATTATATGGGAAAGAACATATTAAAATAGACTAGATTAAATGAATTGAATATGAGACAATAAACATATAGATGGAAAGGAGTGAATTGTATGGAAAAAATATTAAATGTAGCAAAATATATTGTTGATACATATAAGAAAATATCTGGAACTTCGATAGATGAAATGAAACTACATAAACTTCTTTACTTCACCCAACGAGAGAATTTAGCTATTACGGGACAAGCTATGTTTCAAGAGCCATTTGAGGGGTGGAAATATGGACCTGTAAGTAGAGATGTAAGAGATGCATTTACAGGAACAGATATACCGATCAGAAATAATAAAGATATTTCTGATGAAGCTAAATATGTAGTTAATAATATAATTCAGCAATATGGTGGTTATGAACCATGGAAACTTAGTGACTTGTCACACAAAGAATACTCATGGAAACAAGCTAGAATAGGGATTGGAGAAAATGAAAATGGCTCAAGACCTATAAAAATAGAAGATATTCGAGAAGATGCTAAAAAAGTTAGACCATATGATTCTGTTTATGATATGTATTATGATGAATTTGAAGATGCAGATGAACCAGAAGTTGTAAAAGGTGCAGTATGATAGGTTGGTATTGTATCGCAACTTTTCCATATTATGATAGGCAGAATCATAGAAATGACTTTAAGAGAAGGCCTGTACTTGTTATCGGTAAAGCGGATGATACTGACTTTGTTACATTGCCAATCTCGAGAGTATCACATAGGGAAAATATTGATATAGAATATGATATATCTATTCAGATTGCTGATTATCCACTTATGAATTTACATGCTGATAGTTTTGTAAGAACACATAAACAGACTATTACTAATAGAGCATCTATTACTAGATGTGTAGTAAATATCAAAGAAGAATATCAAGATTTATGGCTTGATATATTAAGTAAGGTAGAAGATTTTCAGAAAAATTTAATAAATACAGGTTTAGAATAAAAGACAATGAAGGAACTGTTTTAAAGCAGTTCCTTTATTTTTATATTAAGATAGTTTAAGAAAAGTTTATTTGAGTTATGCGCGTGCAAAATATATTGTATATGCAAGGGCATAAGTGAGGTGATAAGATGGAAAAACGAATGGGTCGCCCACCCAAGCAAACTCAATCAAGAAATAAAAGCCTAAATATTAGATTGACTGATGCGGAGTTGAATATGATTAATGGATGCGCTCAGCGATTAGGTATAAGTCGAACAGATGCTATTATTAAAGGAATTGAGTTGATTGAGCAAAAAAATAAGACACAGCCACCGTGGAAAGTTACTGTGTCTTACAAGAGCGAGAATATAGTCCTCATGAAATATTATATCATGAGTGCATTGTTCCTTTAAAGACTAAGGAGCTAAAATCATGAAACAATTAGTAGTTATTCAAAATAATCAAATCGTAGTATCTAGTAAAGATATAGCAGAACATTTTGGCAAACAACACAAAGATGTTTTAGAAAATATCCATAATATTTTGGCGGCGGAAAAATCCGCCACCAAATTTTACCAAGAAACTACACATCAAAATCGTGGGAAAGATTATAAAGCATACCTTATGAACCGCGATGGCTTTTCACTCCTTGCCATGGGATTTACAGGCAAGAAAGCATTACAATGGAAGTTAAAATATATTGAAGCTTTCAATGAAATGGAAGAAACATTAAAACAAGGCTATTTAGAAGAGCCTGTAAACCCAAGTGAACTACATTGTAAGACATATAAAGGTGTACCTGTTATAACCATTGGTGACTTTGCAGAAATAGTAAAGAGAACTAGAACAAGTATTCTATGGCAGTTAAAAGATAAAGGCTTGCCATATCAACTATTAGAAAAGGAAGAAGTAACTGCATATAAGCATGAAAATAATATTCCTATGCATAGTGCTGTTTCACGATTAATTGTATTCACAGAACCTACGGCATATAAACTAACTTGCATTATGTACAATAATGCAGATCCTATTAATTTAGAAATTGCTAAATATTTTAATAGACAACCTGTAGCAACAGTTAGGTCTTTAGTACCGATTGAAGAAAAAATAGGCATTGATTATGATAGTGTAAAAGAGTACATAGAAGAAATGGAAACAAACATATCTTTGATGAGAGGTATGGTGAAACATTTAACAGAGTTTAAACGCACAAGAGAAGAACAAAAATATCAAATGAAACTAATCCGTGAAATAGGATTTAACATATTTGATAGTACAGAGGACTTAGAAAAAGCGGTTAATACTTGCATTGAATAAAAGCATGGAAAGGTTGTACGGAAAAGAAATGGATCATGACATATAATGTATATATTATATGTGACATCATTTTGACATCATTTTAATAAAAAATATGCTGAAATATAGTTAAATGTGAGAATATAAAATACAGTAAAATACTATGTTTATAGGCTTTGTCAGTAGTCAAATAATAAACTCTTAATCAGGGTGTCCAGGGTTCGAACCCCTGGTGGTCCACCAAATAAAAAGAACTCACATTTGTGAGTTCTTTTTTTATATATTCCTTTTAGATTTTAGATAATCGATATATTTTAAGGTTTCAGCCATTTCCTCTTCTGAAAGATCTGTAATAGATGTGATGAGGTTATTGGCGTATGGACTGTTTTGTAGGGCTTGAGCAAATTGTGTTACTTCTGGATTAGCATAATAGGACTTGTTTTCATCGTAACGTTCTACTAAATCGGATTTTGAAACACCAAAGTAATTGGCCATCATTTCGATTTTGTCTATTCTTGGATAGGTGTTGCCTTTAACCCAATCGGTAAAGGTTGTATATTTAAAACCTAAATCGGTACAAATTTTGATTCGATCTATGCCGCGTTTATCCATAAGCCGTTGGATATTTTGGGCCATAATTTCCTTATTACCTAAATCGCTCATTGTGAAAATCCCCTACATCTGCCTATTAATCAGTAGCTTATTAATAACATCGTACGATAAACCTGTAATTATTACAATAGGAGACTTGGATATTAATTAGTTCATACTAGACAATACGATTTAACCGTATTACAATCAGTATATTATAGTATGTTGGCTAAGTTATACGTGAAGGGAGGCTGTCATGAAAGTAACCTTAAAGATGTTGAGAGTATCTCGGGATTGGTCACAAGAACGAGCTGCAAAAGAAGTTGGTGTTTCGGTTACTACATGGCGAAACTGGGAACGTAAAAAGTCTTATCCAGACGTAGTAGCTATAGCTAATATAGAAAAGGTTTTTAATGTATCCTATGATGATATTATTTTTTTGTAAAAACTTACGGTTAAACCGTATAACATAATGGGATATATGAAAAGATTAATTGATGCTGTTTTATAGTGATGTAATGAAACTGTCATATAGTAGAGTTAGTAAGACGTTACTTTATAGACAATATAGTATTAATGGATTATGATGACTATATAGTAATTTTTCTCATTAGGAGGTACCCAATGGCAGTAGATGTTTCTAGAACACAAGATGTATATAAAGATGCAGGCCAAAGTGTTAACTTTACAACCTTATTATTAAATCGCAAAGATCGTGACGCAGAACTTGAAGTAATTCAAGATATGGCGGACCGCATTCAAGCCATTAAACGCTCTGTTAGTATTCGTGCGAACAACTCTGGTTTAGCTATTGCTTTTGGTTTTAGCCGCAAAGCATGGGATTATTTATTCCCTAATGCACCGGTACCAAAAGAGTTAGAAGATTTCCAAGGTATTAAAGGGGATAAACAAGACGTACCAGCTGTAGCAGCAGATTTATTCTTACATGTACGTTCTAATGATGAATCCGTTACATATACAGTAGTAGATCAAATTATGGAATTCTTACGTCCTATTACATCTGTAGTCGATGAAACTCATGGTTTCCACTATGAGCAAGGTCGTGCTATTATCGATTTCGTTGATGGTACTGAAAACCCTGTTGGTCAAGAGGCTGTTGAGTGGGGCGTTATTGGCGATGAAGATCCTGAATTCACTAATGGTTCTTATGCATTTGCTCAAAAATATGAACATGATCTTGATGCATGGCGTGCACTTCCTACAGAAATGCAAGAAAGCTTCATTGGTCGTCATAAATTTAGTGATATTGAGTTAGATGATGATAAAAAAGATCCGGCTGCTCACACAGTGGTTGCTCAAGATAATCGAGATGATGAAGAACATAAAATCGTTCGTATGAATGTACCATTTGCTCAACCTGGTCAAGGTATTCGCGGTACATACTTTATCGGTTATGCTCGTTACTGGGATGTAACTAAAACAATGCTTACTAATATGTTTACGCAAAACGATAAATTGCTTGATTATTCCAAACCTATTACAGGTATGCTCTTCTTCATTCCATCCCTTGATACATTGGATGCTATTGCAGAAGGCGAATTATAATCCGCATAGCTAGTCTATGCATGATTTATATGGTTTGTGATGCTCAGTTTTGTTAGCAGCATATAATTTGAGTGAAAATACCATATAAATTCTATAGAAGCGCTCCTTTTAGGGGCGCTTTTATGCTATAATAAATCTATTAAACTCGTAAAAATCCATTGTAGTTATAAATGAGGTATTCCATGAATTATACTAGCACCCGCGGTACCGTTGCGGTAAATGAAACATATGCATTGTTGCACGGCTTAGCAGAGGATGGTGGTCTATATGTACCATCTTTATTCCCTACAAACTGCTTAACTTACAATGATGTGAAAGATAAAAACTATCAAGAGGTAGCAGCTGTTGTATTATCCAAGTTGTTCCCATGCTTCTCAGAATCTCATTTAAAAGAAATGATCAACTCTGCGTACAGTGATGCTAACTTCAGCACTCGTGATATTGCACCGTTACATTCCTTATTGGAAAAGGTTTCTGTCCTAGAATTATTCCATGGCCGAACACAAGCTTTCAAAGATATGGCATTGTCCTTATTCCCATATCTATTGGTGGCAGCAAAAGAAGCAGAAGGTGAGAAAAAAGAGGTTCTTATCTTAACGGCTACATCTGGTGATACTGGTAAAGCCGCACTGGAAGGCTTTAAAGATGTACCTGGTACACATATCCAAGTATTCTACCCAACAGATGGTGTAAGCCCTATGCAAGCAGAACAAATGCAAAAGCAAGAAGGGGAGAATGTTAATGTCACTGCGATTCATGGTAACTTTGATGATGCTCAACAATTCTTGAAACGCTTATTCGTTGATAAGGCTACAGCAGAAGAGGTTGCGGAAAAAGGTGTTATGTTCTCCAGTGCGAACTCCATTAACATCGGCCGCTTGGCACCGCAAGTAGTGTACTATGTAAATGCCTATGCTGAGCTCGTAGCACAAGGTGCTATTCACGAAGACGAAGCTTTCAACGTAGTAGTGCCAACAGGTAACTTTGGTAATATCTTGGCTGCTTACTATGCTAAAAAAATGGGTATTCCTATTGGTAAATTGATTTGTGCATCCAACCAAAACAATGTGCTCACTGAGTTCTTTGAAACTGGCACATACGATATGAATCGTCCATTCTATACAACGATTTCTCCATCTATGGATATTCTTGAATCCTCCAATTTTGAACGTTTCTTGTACTATATTTCTGGTGAAGATAGTGAACGTACCGCTGGTTGGATGAAAGATCTTAAAGCAACAGGTAAATTGACTGTCAATGAAGAAGAGTTCAGTCGTGTTAAAGCTAATTTCGTAGGTGCTTATGTTGATGACGAAGAAACAAAAGCTATCATTGAACAAGTGTACAACTCCTATGGTTATGTAATGGACCCTCATACGGCGGTAGCTATGGGTGCATACATGAAGGAATTGGAAAAACATCCTGAAGATGGTGCGCGCCATACAATTATTGCATCTACTGCACATCCATTTAAATTCCCTACAGCCATTTGTGAGGCATTGGATATCAAAGTTGGAGAGACACCGTATGAAAGTTTAGATAATATCTCTGCTGTAACAGGTGTAGCGTTCCCTAAACAATTGGAAGCGTTGCAATCTAAACCATTACGCTTTACAAAAGCAATCGATAAAGAGAATATGAAACAAGAAATTCTTGATTTTGTAGATACATTCTCTAAATAATACGATGCCGCCTTTCGCTAGAAGGGCGGCATATATTTTGGTTTTATATATCCTGTATCTCCTGTATATTAGATTGCTCATATAGATAATACAGGGGGAGTAACTATTTAGTTATACTATAGTAAAAGTGTATAGGGAGGTAGTATGGCTAAAAAAGGCCTTATGTATGCATTACTGTCGGCACTCTTATTGAGTACGATGAATTTATTTGTAAAGATGCTAGGCTCTAATATTCCATCTGGGGAAATTGCTTTTTTCCGTGGTTTATTTGGGACTATAGCGGTTCTCATCGTTATGTATACCCGAGGTATCCGGTTCTCGAAAGAGGATAGAGGACATCTTGTTATGCGTGGCTTATATGGCGGCTTTGGCATGGTATGTAATTTTATTGCTTTAGTGCATTTAAAGTTATCCGATGCGACGATTTTATTTCAAACATCAGGTATATTCGTACTGATTTTTAGCGCCTTATTTCTTAAAGAACGGGTGCCTAAAGGGGCAGGAAAATGGCTACTCTTAATCTTTGTAGCTGTTATGGTTATGGTAAATCCATTTAGTTTTACTGGCTTTACTTGGTTTGCCTTGGTGGCTATTTTAGGGGCAGCTCTATCTGCAGCTGCGTATACGACCATTCGCCTTATATCTAAAAGAGGGAAACATAGCAATTTCGAAATTATGGCTTATTTCATGATTACAGGGATGATTGCAGGCCTCGTTACAACTGATAAGCTCGTTATGCCGCAAGGTACTGATTGGCTTATCATCCTAGCTATTGGTGGTATTAGTGTGGTGGCACAGTTCTTCTTGACCGGTGCTTTTGTTACCACTAATGCTGTAGTAGCTCAGTTTTTACAATATGTTGGGGTGTTCATTAGTTCCTTCTATGGCTTCCTATTCTTTGGTGAAAGCTTATCTATTGAAACGATAGGCGCTGGTGTGGCGATGTTCGTATCTTCTGTTATGTTGGCTCGCCTCAAAGAACAAAGTGGACCTTTACAAGAAGGAAAGGTTATAGAGGATAAAATTAAATAATTGTCGAATCTATACAATAATAGACGTTGTATGACAGTAGAGGTGCTAATCACATTCGTGATTGGCACCTTTTAACATGGTGCGAAAAGTACGCATAAATACTGATTTATTACAATTTTAGATTGACCTATGAAAAACTATATTAAATAAATTCGAAAAACTACATCGAAAAATATTGACATCTCTTCATCTTTCCTTTATGATTAGTACAGTTATTAACGCATTCTCAATTAAGTGTATCTAGGAGTAGTGAGAAATGAAAGAATTTTTGAACGATTTTAAAGCTTTTGCATTCAAAGGTAACATGATGGACCTTGCTATTGGTATGATTATTGGTGCTGCTTTCACAGCGTTGGTAAACTCTGTTGTAAGCAACTTGTTCATGCCTATTATCAGCTTGTTCACAGGCGGTATTGATTTCAGTAACTTGTACTTGCCATTAAATGCTGCATCTAAAGATGCATTCATGGCTGGTGCTGATATTAATACAGCTCGTGCAGTTGGTTCTGTATTGCCATACGGTACATTCATTACTGATTTGATTCAATTCTTAATCTTGGCGTTCGTTGTATTCTTGATGGTTCGCGCATTAGCTAAAATGATGAAAAGTGCGAAAGAAGAAGAGGCTGCTGAAGCACCTACAACTAAAGAATGTCCATTCTGTAAAACAGAAATTCACATTGATGCAGTTAAATGTCCTAACTGTACAGCAGATTTGAAATAATTCAAATTTAAAGCTACATAAAAGGAGTAAGGCCTAGGCCTTACTCCTTTTTGTTATTGTCTTTAGACTGGTTCGCGACGTAGTCGCGAATCATTAAACCACCCGCTATGCGGGTGCGGCAACGAAAGTTATACAAAAAAATCACCTTGCTTAAGTATAATGTAGGTGTTCAAGCCGCATTATATGCAAAAGAAAGGTGATTTTATATGGCAACAAAGA
>CABTYY010000021.1:0-19727 GCA_902489125.1 uncultured Veillonella sp. | reverse complement strand
CGGATAAAAGCTGATGTAGGTAAAATTTTAAGAGATTTATGTAATAGAAAAATGTAGAGATTATAGAGGCAGAATGCTGTCCGGATCATATTCATATGTTAGTAACTATTCCACCACATTTAAGTGTATCAAGTTTTATGGGATATTTAAAAAGCAAAAGTAGCCTCATGATATTCGATAAACACGCAAATTTAAAATATAAGTATGGAAATAGACATTTCTGGTGTAGAGGATATTATGTGGATACAGTGGGAAGATACGAAGGAGCGATAAAAGAGTATATTCGCAATCAATTACAAGAAGATATAGCACAAGATACATTAAACTTTAAAGAATATACCGACCCGTTTACGGGTGAGCCGGTAAAATAGGCAAAATAAAAGCCCCCGAGTAGGGGGCAGCCAGTGGTAATAGAGTGGTTGTCAGATCATTCAAAGCCCTCTTTAGAGGGCCACCACTAGAGAAAGACCCTTATAGGGTCAGAGCAAACCACCCGTTCTACGGGTGGTTATGATTAATATATAGATTCCTATAATTAATTGATATAGAATACCCTTTATTATGCTATTTTGATAATTTATTGACAGTTTTGTCGTTATATATAGCATAAATTGTATGATTTATAAATACTGTTATTGGGTTGTACAAATATTTTTATATTAGTGCATTACTGCATATTCTATCTATATAAGCACTATAAATGGTATAATAAAGAGTATTAGATTTTCTTGTGAAGGAGGTAAGAATGAATCCTTCTTTTTCTCATATAAAAATGGTAGCCATCGATTGTGATGAGACGTTAGTTCGAAGTGATAATACAGTTTCTGCGTATACAGTTGATGTATTGCATCGCTTGCAGCAGAAGGGAATTGGTATAATAATTGCAACTGGACGCATGTATCAAACGGCAAAACCAATTGGATTAGCATTACAACTTGGTAATGTTCCTATGATACTGTTCTCTGGTGGTTTAATCCAGGAGTTAGAAACGGGATATAAGCTATTTGAACAAACTGTTCCTATAGATGTAGTACATCGTGTTTTTCAACTCGGCCAACAATATAGTTGGCATATACAATCGTATGTAGATGATCATTTACTATGTCATCATAAAAATTGGCAATCCAATCATTATGAACAGCAAACAGGGGCTGTAGCTGAGTTTTTAGGTGATACAATTTATACACTTTCTTCAGAACCCAATAAGCTCATTGCTATCGATACAGAGGAAGGAATCGATAGAATTATTGATATCTTGACCCCATTAGTTGGTAATCAAGTTACATTAGTGCGTAGTCAACGAGATTTCCTCGAAATCACTGCACCGAATGTATCAAAAGGGCGTGCATTAGCTCAATTAGCTCTAGATAATAATCTTAGTCTTGAAAATATAGTTTCCTTTGGAAATGCAGAGAACGATATTTCTATGCTTAGTGAAACAGGGTATTCAGTAGCTGTTTCAAATGCAACAGAACATGTAAAATCTGTGGCTAATGAAGTATGTGGTCATCATAATGAAGATGGTGTAGCTCACTGGATTGAGAAGAATCTTTTATAATGGAGTAAAACTATGGAAGCATTTCGTTTATTAATTGTTACAGGCATGTCTGGTGCCGGCAAAACTCAGGTTCTACAAGCATTAGAGGATATGGGCTATCTATGTATTGATAATATTCCTCCTGTACTTATTCCTAAGCTAAGTGAAATTTGTCGACAAGGTGGAGAACGTACAAACCGTGTAGCTTTAGTTGTAGATATTCGCGGTGGTGAATTCTTTGAAGCCCTTTCATCATCTCTTGAAACATTAAGAGAAATGAAGGTAGATTATGAAATTGTCTTTATGGATGCTACAGATGAGACGTTAATTAGACGATATAAAGAAACTCGTCGCAGCCATCCACTGGCTCCAGATGGGATGATCACTACAGGTTTGAAAGAAGAACGTCAGATATTAAATTCTGTACGACATAAAGCAGACTTCATTATTGATACAACGAATATGAAAACTGCGAGCCTCAAAGAGTATTTAAAAACACGATTTACTCAAGTTGATGAAGGCCATGGCATGTCTATTACAGTTGTAAGCTTTGGCTTTAAATATGGATTACCATTGGATGCGGATATGGTTTGGGATGTTCGATTCTTACCAAATCCATTCTACATTCCAGATTTCCGTCATAAAACAGGTCGTGTGAAAGCTGTAAATGAATATATTCATTCCTTTGAAGTTACAGAGGAATTTAAAAAGCGTTATTTTGATACTATTGATTTTCTTGTGCCCAATTATGAACAAGAAGGGAAGTCTCAATTTATCGTTGCTGTAGGCTGTACAGGTGGCATGCATCGATCTGTGGCTATGGCAGAAGCATTATATTCTCATCTATTAGAAAACGGCTATCGCGTTTCTGTAGAACATCGAGATATGATGAAAAATAATGTAGAAGAAGATTATAATCCTCATGAAATTAAAACATTTGGTAACTAGATAGGGGTTCATATGTTGCGAAAAAGATGGTTTCGGTGGCTTATTCCGGGCCTAAATATAAAACGTTGGCTTGCCCTATTTAGTTGTGGTGTAGGTCTTTTAATCATAGGCATTTCGTTGATATTTAATTATCAATGGCTTGCCGTTCTTGAAGATATTGTATTAGCCTTTTCTTATAATATGACGGGCTTTTACAATTATAATGTGCTCATTGCTGTAGGCGCTGTTGTACTATCGATTGGCGCTGTGTTAATGTTAATCGGTACGAGTAAGGTTATTAAAACGATTATTCGTGCTGTATTACCTAATCCTGATAGTAAGGTGTCAGATATTATTTTCCAAAATATACGCCTCGATAAAGGTCCTAAGATCGTTGTTATCGGCGGTGGTACAGGGCTATCAAATTTATTACGTGGATTAAAAATACACACCTCTAATTTGTCTGCTATTGTAACCGTAGCTGACGATGGTGGTTCATCGGGGCGCTTGCGTGAAGATTTTAAAATGATTGCTCCTGGCGATTTGAGAAACTGCTTGATTGCATTAGCTGAACAAGAAGGGGTTATGGAAAATCTTTTCCGTTATCGCTTTGAAGGAGAAAATGAGCTGTCTGGACATAGTTTTGGTAATCTCTTTATCACAGCACTTGCTCAAGTATATGATGGCGATGTGGAGGAAGCGCTTGAAGCGGCTAGTAAATTGTTGCGTGTACGAGGCCGTGTAATTCCGTCGTCTACTGAGTTCATTAAATTAGTAGCGGAGATGACCGATGGTACTATCGTAGAAGGTGAAAGTAATATTCCTAATTCTGGTAAACGCATTCGCCATATGTATAGTGAGCCAGCACAGCCAAAACCAGAAGGTGCTGCGTTACGTGCTATCGATGAAGCAGATGTTATCATCTTTGGACCAGGTAGCTTATATACAAGTATCATTCCGAATTTGTTAACTGATAAAATTGCATCTCATGTACGCGCTAGCAAGGCAAATAAAATTTACATTGCTAATGTTATGACTCAACCTGGTGAAACTACAGGTTATACCTTAAGTGATCATGTGGAGGCTCTCATTGCACATGGTGGTGAAGGCATTGTAGATACTGTACTTGCTAACGATGGACCTTTACCAATTCAAATGGTAGAACAATATAGTGCTGTAGGTTCAGAGCCTGTAGTATTAGATACTAAGAAGCTACAAGCTAAAGGAATACGTACGATTCGGGCTACATTGATAAGCCCTAAAAAGCCGGCTGTTCATGATCCTGAACGGTTAGGTAAAGTAATTATGGATATTGTGCATGCTATGCAATCAGATACTGAACCACATATCCTAGAGTATTATCTCCAACGAGATGATCATTAATGAGAAGGGATACCTATGTCATTTGCTGAAGATGTAAAAAATGAATTATGCCAATATGAATCCTCTAGTGATGCAGATTTGGCCATGAAAATTGAAGCGTCTTGCTTATTGCGCATGGGTGGATCTATCATTCTGGGGATGAAGGGTGCTGTTGGTATTAGATTGGCTACTGCAAATAATGCAGTAGCTCGTCGCTTGTTAGGCATATTAAAAAAACAATATGAATTACCTACCAATGTATTAGTACGACAAGGGCTAAACTTGCGCAAGAAAAATATGTATACTTTATCTGTAGAGCCATCTATAGAAGGGCGACAGGCGTTAGAAGATCTTGCTTTATGGCCTGTAACTGAACAAATTCCTCGTAGTTGGCTTAAATCTATGGAGGCACGACGTGCTTTTTTACGGGGTGCCTTTTTAGGCGGTGGCTCTGTTAATAAGCCACAAAGTGACTATCATCTCGAGTTTATGACGGGGAATGAGAATTTTGCAAAGGAAATTATACATGTATTGCGGTTATTTCATATTCATGCAGGTTTGACTGAGCGTAAGGAAGAGTATGTAGTATATCTTAAAGAAGGGGACGCTGTAACGAATTGCTTGCAAATTATGGGTGCTCAATCAGCACTGATGGAATTTGAAAACGTGCGCATAATGAAAACTGTGCGAAATCAAATTAATCGACAAGTAAACTGTGAGACTGCAAATTTGCAAAAGGTTGTAGATGCTGCAGTACGCCAGGTGAAGGCTATTCGAATTATCGATAGAGAAATTGGTATTGATGAATTGCCTGAAAAGTTGCGGATTGTAGCAAGATTGAGATGGGACAATCCAGAAGCGAGTCTGAAAGAACTTGAAGAATTGATGGATGGCGAATTATCTAAGTCGGGTATTGGACATCGTTTAAAGAAAATTGAAGCATTAGCACTTACGTATGACCCTATGGGGCTTGAAGAAATATAGAGGTATTAATATATGTTTTCTTATAAATCAAAATATTGTGTAGCCGCAGCGATGGCTGCCATGGCTGCTCTTACAGGCCATGTAGAGGCTCGTGATATAGATTTACAATCAATTGGATATTTTCAGTTTTCTCCGTTGCCACCAAGTTTGGTGTCTCAAACGGATACATTGCTACTATCAGATAGCCCTGAATATGTAGGACCAGTAGGTGGTACACTTAGTGCAGGTACAATTAATGGAAATGGTCGTATCTATTTTTACCATGTAAATGAAATGGATCAGCCTCATAAGATTGCTATCGTATTGGAGAATCAATCGGCGTATCCCAATACTGTTCATGTGATGAGACAGTTGAAATCTGTGGCTACACCAGATTATTTCGCTGCTGGTCGTGATTTATCCCGGAAGGACTTAGAGCATCCTTTAGATGAAAGTCCCAATGCGAGACCTTTATATTCGCTAAGTATTCCGCCACAAGGGCGCCAATTAATCTTTAGTGATTTGGAAAATACACCAGTATATCAAGATGCATTATTTACCGGTATCGTAGATATTAAAACAGAGGCACCAATCTTTGCTCGTGTTATGATGTTGCCTATGGGGATGGATGCCATTGATGCATCTCATTGGGCTAAAAATTTACCTATTGATGAAATTCAATTGCGCGGTACATATACGGGGGCTAAACGTAATATGGAGGTTACCACACCTTTTGATACTACATTAGGTGGTGCTTTTGTAGAAATCGGTAATGACCGTGAAGATATGTTTATCAACGGTGTAGACGAAATGCAAAATAAAGCATTTGTTCGTGACCGTGGTAACTATGGTGTTTCATATACTTTAAAAATTCCTACAAAAGGTAATGAACCATTTAGATTGTATTTTAACCCTCTTGGTGGACCATATTCCGGTTCCTTTACGGTGAAAGCATTACACCAACAAGGTGCTCGTCGCGGTCAAACAGATACACGAACCTATCATATTGGTGGTGCCGATGGTATCTCTGCACTTGGGGATGGAACTATTTTAGATAGTCGCATCATGGGTAACTATAACGCAGGTGATTTATTAACCTTGAATTTTATGCCTGCTGGGGCATCTAATTTGCCGATTCGCTTCTTATTGATTCCTGAATCTCTTGCAAATCCACAAAAACATCAGACTATTGCGGTCAATGTACCAAAAGATGTAACTGACTCTTTAGGGCACCCAACTCAAAGTGGTACACAAATCCCTGTAGGTCCTATAAACGGTAAAGATACAAATAAGGGCACTGTAGATAGTTCTAAATCGACTATGACTCCTGCTAAACAGGCAGAAACAATTGCTCATGAAGAAACAAAAAAATTGAGTGATAAAGCTGCAGCAGATGCTAAAAAAGAGGCACAACTCAAAAAAGCAAAAGATGCAGAAGAAGCATTAGCGCGTAAGAAGGCTGAAGAAGCTCGTATAGCAGCAGAAAAGGCCGAATTGGCGCGTAAAGCAGCAGAAGCAAAACATGCTGAAGTGGAGCGCAAACTAGCAGAGAAAGCTGAGGCGGATCGCAAAGCTGCTGAATTGAAGGCGGCTCAAGAAGCACAAGCTGCAAAAGAAAAAGCTGCATTAGAAGCTAAAAAAGCTGAAGAAATGCGTCAAGCAGAAGAAGCTAAACGACTAGAAGCTGAAAGAAAAGCTGAGCTTGATCGAAAAGTAGCTGAAGCACGTAAGGCTGAAGAAGAACGTAAAGCAGAAATGGCTCGTATTGAAGCCGCTCGTAAAGCTGAAGAAGCTAGACAAGCCGCAGAAGCCAAGGCTCGATTTGAAGCACAACGGGCAGCAGAAAAGGCAGCATTAGAGGCAAAAAAAGCTGAAGAAGAACGCTTAGCAGCTGAAGCGAAAGCGCGTTTAGCAGCACAGCGAAAAGCAGAACAAGAAGCATTAGAAGCACGCCGCGCAGAAGAAGCACGTCGCTTAGAAGTAGCTAGACTTGAGGCACAACGCAAGGCCGAGCAAGAACGACTTGAAGCGGCTCGTAAAGCTGAAGAAGCTCGCGTTGCTGTTGAAGCAAAACGTCAGGAAGAATTGCGTAAAGCCGAGGAAGCTCGAATTGCAGCAGAAGCAAAACGAGCAGAAGAACTTCGTAAGGCAGAAGAAGCTCGAATTGCAGCGGAAGCAAAACGGGCAGAAGAGGTTCGTAGAGCCGAGGAAGCACGCCGCATAGAAGAGGCTAGACGAGCAGAAGAAGCGCGAAAAGCCGAAGAAGCTCGTATAGCTGCTGAGGCACGTAAAGCAGAGCAAGCTAGATTGGCTGCAGAACGTGCAGAAGCTGAACGCCAAGCAGCAGAGGCAAAACGCATTGCTGAAGAACGTTACCAAGCTCACTTAGAAGCGGAACGTAAGGCGGAAGAAGCACGTCAGCAAGCTCTTGCACAAGCCGAAGTTGAACGTAAAGCAAAAGAGCGAGCTGAAGCGATTCAACGTGTCAAAGAACAACAAGAAAATGCTCGTCGTCGCGCAGAACTTGCACGTCAACAAATTGAGGCAGAACGTAAGGCTGCACAAGCGGCTAAAACAGGACCTTCCTTCAGTGAACTTGATGATGTACATGAGGATACACCAAGTGTAACTATTCCAAATGCTGTATCTATTGATGAGTTGACTAAACCTAGACCGACTGCATCTCAAAATACACGTCGTCGTGACCAACGTCAACCACAACAAAATCAACAATCTGCACAGCAAAATCCAATGACTAATGAACAACAAGGTCAAGCTCCTTATAGTTCACAGCAAGGTCAACAAAATGATGATCAAAATCCACCAAAATTATATCCTATGGGGCACTAATATTAGCTTATAATAATGAAAATTATTTGTATCTAATTATAGATTGATTATAAGGAAACAATTGGTGAAGTATAGAGAGGACAAGCCACTTTTAAGGGTTTGTCCTCTTTTTAAAATACTTATGAACTTTTGCTTTCACATTGACTTTCAAGGGCAGATTCAGTACAATAAATAAAGAAAATGCACCTATGGTACGAGAGACCATTGCATAGTACAAAACCTTTTAATTTAGTCCAGAGAGGCTGAGAAAGGAATATAGTTGAAGCGCCCCCATAAGGGCTTCTTTGTGCAAACTATTTGACCTTTTGCCCTGGGCAAAAGGTCTTTTTTGTTACGTGAGTTAGGAGGAAATCATGGGACAAGTTAGCCTAAAAGGCAAACATTTATTGGGTTTGCAAAATGTGTCACCTGAAGAAATCAAATTGATTTTGAATGTGGCAAAGAAAATGAAGAAAATCGTTCTTTCTGATGATAAGAAGGTTCCACTTTTAAAGGGGAAATCCATTATTAACCTTTTTATGGAGCCTAGTACTCGTACCCGTAGTTCCTTTGAATTGGCCGGTAAATATTTAGGGGCTGACGTTATTAATCTTTCTCCAAGCGGTTCTTCCATGGGGAAAGGTGAAAGCTTCCGCGATACCTTGCTAACTATGTCCTATATGGGCACAGATGCTATCGTAATGCGTCATAGTGCAGAAGGGGCTCCTCTATACGCCACAAAAGCAGTAGATCCTATCATCATCAATGCTGGTGATGGTGCTCATGAACATCCTACACAAGCTTTGCTAGATATGTATTCCATCTTAGAGAAAAAAGAATCTATTGAAGGCTTAAAAATTGTTATCTTAGGCGATATTATGCATAGCCGTGTAGCAAGATCTAATATTTATGGCCTTACAAAAATGGGTGCTAAAGTACATTTGGCAGGTCCTCGTACTATGGTATATCCAGAACTCGAAAAATTAGGTGTTACCGTTCACCATGATATTCGTGAAGCAGTGGCTGATGCAGATGTAGTTAACGTACTTCGCATTCAATTAGAACGTATTCATTCTGCATTGTATCCTACAAATAGAGAATATGCTCGTATCTTTGGTATTAACAATGATGTATTAAAATTGGCTAAAGATGATGTAATGGTAATGCATCCAGGTCCTATGAACCGCGGTCTTGAAATTGCACCAGATGTAGCATATTCTGATCAATCCGTAATTCAAGAACAGGTACGTAATGGCGTAGCTGTACGTATGGCTGTATTGTACTTAACTATTATCGGAGGTGACGGTAGTGAGCTTGCTTATTAAAAATGGTACGGTAGTTAATCCGGCAAAAAAACAAAACGAAGTAGCAGACGTTCTCGTAAAAGATGGTAAAATTGCAGCCATCGGTCAAAACTTAAGTGCTGAAGGCGCTGAAGTATATGATGCAACAGGTCTTATCGTAGCACCTGGTCTTATCGATATTCACACACATTTGCGTGAACCAGGCCAAGAAGCTAAAGAAGATTTCCACTCTGGTACACAAGCGGCTGCTGCTGGTGGTTTCACACGTGTTGTTACTATGGCTAATACAAACCCAGTTGTAGATAATGCTGCACTTGTAAGAGGTTTACAAAAACAGGCTGAACTCACTGGCGTTGTGAAAGTAGAATTTATTGGTGCTGTATCCAAAGGCCTAGAAGGTAAGGAACTTGCTGAAATGGGCGATATGGCTGAAGCTGGTGTAGTAGCATTCTCCGATGATGGCCATTATGTAGAAAATGCTGCATTTATGCGTCGTGCCTTAGAATACTCCTCCATGTTTAATAAAATGGTTATCGATCATGCAGAAGACATTACATTAACTAAAAATGGTCATATGCATGAAGGTATCGTTTCCTATGAACTAGGTGTTATTGGGCGTCCTGCAGTAGCTGAAGATTTGGCAGTTGCTCGTGATATCTTGTTATCTGAAATGACAGGCGGTCACATTCATATTGCACACGTAAGTAGTAAAAATACAGTGGACATGGTTCGTCGCGCAAAAGCAAAAGGTCTTAATGTAACATGTGAAGTTACAAGCCAACATTTATCTTTCACAGATGAATATTTACGCGAATATAATCCAGCGTTCAAAATGGCGCCTCCAATTCGCTCCGAAGACCATCGCCAAGCATTATTAGAAGGCTTGAAAGATGGCACAATCGATGCAATTATTACAGACCATGCACCGCATGCATATGAAGAAAAAGACCATGAGTTCTGCTGTGCTCCTAATGGTTTCAGTGGTCTCGAAACATCTTTAGCAGCGGTTATTACCAATGCATATGGTCCAGATAAACTCAGCATTGACCAAGTTGTGTACTATATGAGTACACGTCCAGCTGAATTAATGCGTCTTGATGCAGGCGTTCTTGAAGTTGGTAAACCAGCAGATATTACTGTATTCTCTACAACTGAAGAATGGACAGTAGATCGAAATAAATTCTATACAAAAGGCAAAGTCAGCCCATTTGATGGTATGACTGTTACAGGTAAGGCCAAACTCACAGTAGTTGATGGCAAAGTAGTTATGAAGGAGGGCGTAGTCTTATAATGAAAGGCAAGTTAGTTCTTGAAGATGGTTCCGTGTTTGAAGGTTCCTTATTAGGTGGCGCTCCAACAGTAGGCGAAGTTGTATTTAACACAGGTATGACAGGGTATCAAGAAATCTTGACAGACCCATCCTATGCGGATCAAATTATTACATTAACATATCCTTTGATCGGTAACTATGGTACATTGAATGCTATTACTCAAGGTCCTAAACCATATTGTAAGGGCTTTATCGTAGGAGAACTGTGTGATTTCCCATCTAACTGGCAAAATGAAGGCTTATTTAGCGAGTATCTTCGTTTACACGGCATCCCTTGCCTTTATGATGTAGATACACGTGCTATTACACGTGTTCTTCGTAACCATGGTGTAATGAAAGGCGTACTTGTACGTTCTGATTACCCTATGGAAGATATCCAAAAATTATTTAAACAAGACTTGCCAACAGATCAAGTTATGCGTGTAACTACAAAATGGCAAGGTATGCGTGGCGATAAAAATGCAGAGTTCCATGTAGCTGTAATGGACTATGGTGTAAAGGAAAATATCCTTCGCTCCTTAGAAGCAGCTGGTTGCCGCCTAACAGTATTTCCTGCAGATGCTAAGGCTGAAGATGTATTGGCAGCCAATCCAGATGGTGTATTCTTATCTAACGGCCCTGGAGACCCTCAAGATCTTGGCTATGCTGTAGAAGAGGTAAAGAAATTGTTCGGTAAAAAACCTATCTTCGGTATTTGCATGGGCCATCAAGTATTGGCACAAGCTTATGGTGGTACAACATTTAAATTGAAATTTGGTCACCGTGGCTCTAACCATCCGGTACAAGATTTACGTACAGGCCGCGTATATATTACATCTCAAAACCATGGCTATACAGTAGATGATACTTCCTTGCCTGACTTTGTAGAAATTACACATCGCAGTGTAAATGATGGCACTGTAGAAGGCATGCGTCATAAAGAATTGCCTATCTTCTCCGTACAATATCACCCAGAAGCGTCCCCAGGACCTACTGATAATCTATATTTATTTGACGAATTTGAAGACTTAATGAGAAAGGGAAAATAATATGACCACAGAAGCAAAAAAAGTACTTGTAATTGGTTCTGGTCCAATTATTATCGGCCAAGCTGCAGAGTTTGACTATGCTGGTACACAAGCATGCCGTTCCCTTCGTGAAGAAGGTTATAAAGTAGTATTGGTTAACTCCAATCCTGCAACAATTATGACTGATACAGATATTGCAGACCGCGTATATGTAGAACCGATTAGTCTTGAATTCGTAACAGAAGTAATTAAAAAGGAACGCCCTTGGGGCTTGTTGGCTACATTGGGTGGCCAAGTAGGTCTTAATATGGCCGTACAATTGTCTGAAGCTGGCGTATTAGAAGAATACGGTGTAAAACTTTTAGGTACAACACTTGAAGCAATTAAACAAGCCGAAGACCGTGAACTCTTCAAAGAAGCGATGAAGGAAATCAATCAACCAGTTCCTGAATCCGATATCTTTAACGATCTTGAAGAAGCAGTAGCGTTTGCTAATCGCATTGGTTATCCTATCATTATCCGTCCTGCCTACACATTGGGCGGTACTGGTGGCGGTATTGCGCATAACGAAGATGAAATGTATGAAATCACACGCCGTGGTTTGAAACTTTCACCAATTCACCAAATCCTAGCAGAACGCTCTGTAGCAGGCTGGAAAGAAATCGAATACGAAGTAATGCGCGATAGTGCAGATAACTGTATCATCGTATGTAATATGGAAAATATTGACCCTGTAGGCGTACATACTGGTGACTCCATCGTTGTGGCACCAAGCCAAACGTTGAACGATATTCAATACCAAATGCTTCGTACTGCGTCTGTAGAGATCATTCGTTACTTGAAAATCGAAGGTGGTTGTAACGTACAATACGCTTTGAATCCAAATAGCAACGAATATATCGTTATCGAAGTAAACCCTCGTGTTTCCCGTTCCTCTGCATTAGCATCTAAAGCAACTGGTTATCCAATTGCGAAGGTAGCTGCAAAAATTGCAGTAGGCATGACATTGGATCAAATTACAAATGCTGTAACAGGCGAAACAAAAGCATGCTTCGAGCCTACTCTGGACTATGTAGTAACTAAGTTTCCACGTTGGCCATTTGAAAAATTCAATTTGGCAGACCGCACATTGGGCACTCAAATGAAGGCTACTGGCGAAGTTATGGCTATCGACCGCTCCTTGGAAGGCTCCTTGCTTAAAGCAATTCGTTCCTTGGAAATTGGTTTAGACCATATTGAGCTAAAGAAAATCTCTCATGAGTCCATGGAACAATTGATTGAACGTTTACATTTAGTAGATGATGAACGTATCTATGTTGTAGCAGAAGCACTTCGCAAGGGCATTAGTGTAGAAAAAATTCACTACATTACAAAAATTGATACATTCTTTATTGAAAAAATCAAAAACATTGTTAATGTAGAAAAGGCATTGGCTGAACATGGTTTAACAGAAGATGTATTGCGCAAAGCAAAACGCTATTCCTTCACTGATTCTGTTATCGCCCGTTATGCTAATACAACGGTAGATGAAGTTCGTGCAAAACGTAAAGAATGGAACATTCTTCCAACCTATAAATATGTAGATACATGTGCTGCAGAATTCGAATCTAAAACACCGTACTACTACAGTGCGTATGCACAAGAAGACGAAGTTAAACCACTCGGTGAAAAATCCGTTGTCGTACTTGGTTCCGGTCCAATTCGTATCGGTCAAGGCGTAGAGTTTGACTACTGCTCTGTACACTCCTCCTGGGCACTTCGTAAAGCGGGTTATCAATCTATTATGATCAACAATAACCCAGAAACAGTGTCTACTGATTTTGATATTTCTGATTCCTTGTACTTCGAACCATTAACAGTGGACGATGTAATGGAAATTATCGATAAAGAAAAACCAGCTGGCGTTATTGCTCAATTCGGTGGTCAAACAGCAATTAACTTGGCAGGTCCATTAGCTAAGCGCGGTGTAAAAATCCTCGGTACATCCGTAGATAGTATCGATATGGCAGAAGACCGTGAACGCTTTGATGAATTGTTGGCAAAACTTGGTATTCCACGTCCAGTAGGTGCGCTTGTAACCTCCGATGAAGAAGCACAAGCAGCAGCTAAAAACTTGAAATATCCATTGATTGTACGTCCTTCTTATGTATTGGGTGGCCGTGCTATGGAAATCGTATACAACGATAAAGAGCTTGATGTATACATGAAGGAAGCCGTAGTAGCATCTAAGGAACATCCTGTTCTTATCGACCGTTATATGGTTGGTATGGAGGTAGAGGTTGACGCTATTTCCGATGGTACTGACGTATGTATTCCTGGTATTATGGAACAAATCGAACGTGCCGGCGTTCACTCTGGTGACTCCATGGCCGTTTACCCAGCTCAACATTTGAGCCAAGAATTGATTGATCAAATCGTTGACTATACACGTCGTATTGCAGTAGGCCTTAATGTTAAAGGTGTACTTAACATTCAATATATCGTGGCTGATGGTGAACTTAACGTAATCGAAGTTAACCCTCGTTCTAGCCGTACTGTACCATTCATTTCTAAGGTTACAGGCATCAATATGGTAGAATGTGCAACACGCATTGCTCTTGGTGAAAGCTTAAAAGATTTGGGCTTGCCACTCGGTCTTGTACCTAATAAACCATATGTAGCTGTAAAAGCACCTGTATTCTCCTTCTCCAAAATGGGCCTTGTAGAAATCGCTCTTGGACCTGAAATGAAATCTACTGGTGAAGTTATGGGTATTGGTCGTACTTATTCTGAAGCATTGTTTAAAGCTATCAATGGTGCCAATATGCGTATCCCAGAAGATGGCACAATTCTTATGACCGTAGCAGACCGCGATAAAGAGGAAGCTAGCCAATTGGCAAAAGGCTTCATCGAATTGGGTTACCATATCGAAGCAACTGGCGGTACTGGTAAATACTTCAAAGAACATGGTGTTGACTGCAAGGTAGTTAACAAAATCTCTGAAGGTGATGACAACTGTGCTGACCACATTCGTCAAGATAAAGTAGATCTTGTACTTAACACATTGACTGCAGGTAAACGCCCTGAACGTGAAGGCTTCCAATTGCGTCGTCTCGCTGTAGAAATGGGTACACCATGCTTAACAAGCCTTGATACAGCTCGTGAAGTATTGCGCGTTGTAGCTAATCGTAAAGATGATGCTAACTACAATGTAGAAGCATTACAAGATTTTGAATTGGAGTAAAACCATGAGTGGCTATGTAGAACAGGGCGAAGTCGTTCGCAATGAGCAAATAGGCTCTGATGTGTGGATTATGGATATTCACGCACCAAAACAAGCAGCAGAAGCAAAGGTAGGACAGTTTTGTAATGTTCGCGTAGCGGACTCTACGGCGCCATTATTGCGTCGCCCTATCAGCTATGCTGGATTCGATGCACAAAAGGGTATTATTACCCTTTTGTATCGCGTCGTAGGTAAGGGGACTGAAATTATGACACGTCTCGTACCTGGCGATACACTAGATTGTTTAGGACCTTTAGGTGAACCATTTGTAACATCTAAGAATATGCTTCTCGTTGGCGGTGGCGTTGGTATCGCACCAATGCTATGTATCGCATCCCATTTGAAAGAAGGGGAAGAGGCACAAATTATTCTTGGTTTTAGAAATGAAAGCGAAACCTTTTGGGCAGATTTATTCAAAGATACGCCTGTTAAAGTGCACATCACAACTGATGATGGTAGCGTAGGTGCGAAAGGGTTCCCTACAGCAATCATGCCTGAGCTGATTAATGGCAATACTTTCACATCTGTTATGACTTGCGGCCCTACACCGATGATGAAAGGTGTGGCACAAGTAGCTAAAGATCTCAACGTTCCTTGCCAAGTATCTCTTGAAGAACGCATGGGCTGCGGCACTGGAGGTTGTTTGGGTTGTGCTTGTGATGGTGCAGGTGGCAAACGTTACAAAGTTTGTAAAGATGGTCCTGTATTCCCAGCTGAGGAGGTGTTCTTTTAATGAGTGAACGCGATTTAAATAACACCGTTACGCCTAATCCAAAGCTTGCTGTTGACTACTGCGGTATTAAGATGAAAAATCCTATTATTGCCGCATCTGGCACCTTTGGTAATGGTCCTGAGTATGCTGGTTATTTAGACCTTAGTAATGAAGTAGGTGCTATTTCCGTAAAAGGTTTAACACCTAAAGGTCGTCACGGCAATCCAGGAACTCGTATCGCAGAAACACCGTCTGGTGTCTTAAACTGTATTGGCCTTGAAAATCCTGGGGCAGAACATTTTGTAACAGATATTTTGCCAGACCTCAAGAAATACGATGTACCATTGTTAGCGAATATGTCTGCTGGCACGGTAGAGGAATTTGCATGGATGGCAGAAACTCTATCCGTAGATGGTATTGCGGGCCTAGAGGTTAATGTATCTTGTCCAAATGTTGCTTGTGAAGGTATGGCTTTTGGTGTAGATCCAAAGGTAGTAGAACAAGTAACTAAAGCTGTTCGTAAGGTAACAGATAAGCCTGTTATTGTAAAACTTTCACCAAATGTAACCGACATTGTGGAAATCGCAAAGGCTGTAGAAGCTGGTGGCGGTGATGGGGTCAGTCTCATCAATACCATTCTCGGTATGGCCATAGATATCCATCGCCGTAAACCTGTATTGGGTAATATTTATGGTGGTTTATCTGGTCCAGCTGTAAAACCAGTAGCACTTCGCATGGTGCACCAAGTGTATAAAGGCGTTAATATTCCTATTATGGGCCTTGGTGGTATTATGACTGGTACTGATGCTATTGAATTTATGATGGCTGGTGCTCAAGCAGTTCAAGTTGGGGTTGCTACGATGGTAGACCCAACAGCTATTTCTCGTATTGCTCGAGAAATGGGCGATTATGTGGAACAATATAATCTTAACAGCATTACTGATATAGTAGGTGCTGTCCATCAAGGATAGTAAAAAGAAGACCTAGTACATTATGTACTAGGTCTTTTTGTATGTATTGTATTAATGTTCATAACTGTACAAAATCTCATACGATAAGTTATAAATACCATACTATATGAATTAGTATAGTGTGGCTTATACATATGCTTTGTAGAAATCAATAAATTGCTGTGCTACAGGGGATAAGGCATGCCCTTTGAGAGTAATAAATGCTTTTTTAAAATCTCCTGAAAATTCTGGCAACTTGATACGGGCCATTTTACGATGGTTAATAAGCTCTTTTGCATCCATAGGAACTAAAGAAACAGTTCTACCAGAGGATGCCCATTCGATGGCAGAGCTCTTAGTTGTAGTGATGGCAACAGCATTCAGTTGATCCATGTCCGTTAAACTAGATTGCATAATCATTCGCACAGATCCACCAGAAAGGGATAATGGACACTTTTTGATATCATCCCATGTGATGGTATCATGTTCACGACCTATCCAGAATACATCACGACGGAAGATAGCATATAAGTGTTCCTCTTGGGTGAGAAGGATATCAAATTTATCAGTATCTACCATTTGAATATTTGCAATTCCTAGCTCTGCATTACCGTTAATAAGTTGATTGACCACATTAGTCATTAGTCCTTCGTAGATTTCGAAGTGAACTGATGGGTATTTCATGGAAAAGGCTGGTAAATATTGTTGCACGATTGGTGTAGAGCGAGATGCAGAGGTAGCGATTCGCAACGTACCTTCAATACGTGAGTTCAACTGTTGTACAGCATTATATGTAGATTCTTCAATGGAGCATAGTTGTTGGGCTTTTTCATAGAAAATTTTACCAGCATCAGTTAGTTGTAAGTTTGATCCTCGTTGGCCGCGCTTGATATTGATGAGTTGAGCTCCAAATTCAGCTTCTAAATACTTTAATTGTTTACTTAAAGCTGGTTGTGTAATATGAAGAATCTCTGCGGCCTGCGTCATATTGCCCGTTTGAACGAGGGTAATAAAATTGTGGTAGTAAGATGTATCCATAGAATCTCCCTATTATACACAAAATAAGATAAATAAAAATTATAACGAACTAAGTAACAGTAATTTCACATTTGATAAAATAGCGTATATACTATATTCATCAAGGAAAGAGAAAGAATAATGTGTTTAAAATAAACTTTCTATCCTTATCACAATTTTTAATATAATAACAGTGATTGAGAAAGTAGGTACTATCATGGGCGTAGTAAAAAGAACATTAAGTAAAGCAATTCGTAACTGGGAAGCACGTAGATTAATGACTGCACATAATGCAGGTGTTAGTCGTAAAAAACAACTTGAACGCGTATGGCCTCATCCATTAACTACAGAAAAACGTCATGAACTTGCTCAAGGCGTAAGTGGCTTAGTTCATAGCGAAAACTAATTACTATGTGTGTATCAGTTAGATTATTGTTCTAGCGGTAGTACCACTTCAATAGAATCTAATATAGTACAAGTAGCAGCTCCATGACTCATGTCTTGGAGCTCTTTTTGTATGCGCTCCACATCAGTAGGTGGCACTAAGATGGTTATATCTACATGCTCACCAAAGTTTGCTTCATAATGTAATTTTTGATCTTGCACATATCTTTCAATGGCTCCATACAAGGAATAGTCGATGGTAGCCTGCAACTGAGTTCGTGTTGTGTGTAGTTCTTTAGGGGCAAGACGTAAGGTTTCTGCAACGGAGTGTGAGTATGCACGAATCAAACCACCTGCACCTAATTTGATACCTCCAAAATAGCGCGTTACTACGACCGCTACATTGGTAATACCTGTTTTTTTGAGTACTTCTAGCATAGGTTTACCTGCTGTACCAGAAGGTTCACCATTGTCGGAAGACCGTTGTTGCTCTTGCTTTGGGCCTAATGCAAAGGCAGTACAATTATGGCGGGCATCCCAGAATTCTTTGTTGATGCGGTTAATAAAAGCTTGCGCTTCCTCTTCTGTAGAACAAGGGTATACAGTTGTGATAAAACGTGATTTCTCCACAACATATTCATGGCGAAATTCCTTCGCTACCGAAGTGAATTCTACTATAGGGCTTATTGATTCACACATACACTCACCTCCTTTAGAATCAAAGTTTATGTTTATTCATCATCACTTTATTATAATCTATTTTTTTATACTATGTATAGGTAGTAGGAGACTAATTCCCCTAGAAAAAGGAAATAACCCTCTAGATTTGGTAGGATATTGACGTAATGAGAATTTATGTTATTATGGAATAGAGACGTATGAATGAATACTCATGTAAAAGTGTTCATATATTAAATCATTCGTGTTTATAAAATATTCTGTTAGTGATGTATGATATGTATACTATGAGTTTATGACTTATATAGATATATAGGACATATATCTTTGAAATTCTAGTAGAAAGAAGTGATATGATGAGTAAGAAGAAACAAGAGTTTGATATTACAGGTATGCACTGTGCTGCTTGTGTAAAGCGCGTTGAAAACGTTGTTTCAAAGATAGATGGTGTAGAATCTGTAAAGGTTAATCTACTCACTCGAAAGGGGAGCGTAGAATACAAAGATGGTTCTACTGTAGAACCACAACAAATTATCGATGCCATTACGAATATTGGTTTTGGCGCTGCAGAAGCAGATGAAACAAAACAAGAAATAGAAAAGGTTAATTTAAAACCTCATATTACGCGTCTTATTATTGCTGCTTGTATGGCTGTACCGATGATGATTAACATGACATTACATCGCTTTGGTATTCAAGCGTTACCTGTATGGGTAGAGTTCATTCTTGCTACCATTGCTCAATTCGGCCCTGGTCTTATGTTCTATAAGAGTGCGTGGAGTGCGGTGAAGAATGGTGCCCTTACCATGGATGTTCTCGTTGTAATGGGCACAACTGTTGCTTATCTATTCAGTATTTATAATTGGCAGTTCCATCCAGAACTTGGGCCTCAGGGCATTTACTTTGAAACCTCAGCTTGGCTCATTACATTCATTCTTCTTGGCAAACTTTTAGAAGAAATTGCTAAGGGGCGTACCTCTGAGGCACTTCAAAAATTGATTGCCTTGCAACCAGCAACAGCTCATGTATTGCGTGACGGTGAGTTCGTAGATATTCCTACATCTAAGGTTGTAGCCGGCGATATTTTACAAGTTCGTGCAGGCGAAAAAATTCCAGTAGATGGTACTATTACTGAAGGCTATTCTACTGTAGACGAAGCTATGCTTACCGGTGAAAGTTTGCCTGTAGAAAAACAAGTGGGATCTGATGTTATCGGTGCGACTATTAACTTGAGCGGTGCTTTCACAATGGAAGCAAAACGTATCGGCTCTGATACAATGCTCTCTCAAATCATCAAGGTCGTAGAGGAAGCGCAAACCTCTAAAGCAAGCATTCAACGTATTGCAGATATTGTTGCTCAATATTTTGTGCCTGCCGTTATTGGCCTTGCTGTTTTGACCGGCCTCGTATGGTACTTCATTATGGGCGACTCTATTAATGTAGCTCTCATTAATGCTACAGCAGT
>CABTYY010000020.1:0-20033 GCA_902489125.1 uncultured Veillonella sp. | reverse complement strand
GGTAAAAAGATGATTGGTCAATATGAAAGTAATCCAAAGGATTATTTTCTTTATGCACCGCGTCAATATGGTTTAAGTCAACAACATAAGCATTTGCCAGAGGTTCAACATGTTTGTGGACTTAGTGAAGCACCTATTTTTATCCCTATCGTTGACGATTATTACTCCGGTATGGAAGTTACCGTAGGTATCCATAGTCGTTTATGTCAAAAGCCAGTTAGCATCGATAAAGTGCAACAGGCATTGGAAGATTTTTACAAAGATAGCACAGTCGTTACTGTTGTACCATTTACTGAGAATAGCAATACTGGTATGTTAAATGCTAATCAAATGAGCAATACAGATAGCATGAAAATCTATGTAACTGGTAATGATGAACGCATCATGGTTAATGCCATTTTCGATAATTTAGGTAAAGGTGCCTCTGGTGCTGCCGTTCAATGCATGAACATCGCGTTAGGCTTACCAGAGGATACAGGCCTAGTATTAGGTTAGAGAGGGAACTATGAAGGACGTAACAAATGCAATGCGGGCGCATATCTTAACTGCGGCCGTTCCATATATTAAACAATATACCGATCAATACGTTGTCGTTAAATATGGCGGCAATGCTATGATTGATGAAGAATTAAAAAAATCCGTTATGAAGGATTTACTATTACTCCAATTGGTAGGGGTAAAAGTTGTACTCGTTCATGGTGGCGGTCCAGCCATTAATAGTACATTGGATGCAATGCAGATTGAATCACATTTTGCAAATGGCTTGCGTGTCACTGATGAAGCGACAATGGATGTAGTACAAATGGTATTAGCCGGTAAGGTTAATAAAGGTCTTGTAGCGGACTTAACAGATCTCGGCGGTAAAGCTGTGGGCCTCTGCGGTGTAGATGGCAATATGATTCAAGTTCATAAGCAAAATGATGAGCTTGGCTACGTAGGCTCTATCGATACTATTGATACAAGCATTATCCACGATGTTATCAGTAGAGGCTATATTCCTGTTATTTCCTCCATTGGTATGGGGGCTGATGGCAAGACATACAATATCAATGCCGATACGGTAGCAGCGAAAATTGCAGGTGCTTTAAAGGCAGAAACAATGGTGGCCATGACCAATATTGATGGTGTATTACGAGATGTGCATGATCCTGAATCTCTAATCTCTAAAATCACCATGGCAGAGGCTGAGCAATTAAAGGCAGATGGTATTATCGCTGGCGGTATGATTCCTAAAGTGGATTGCTGCTTAGAGGCCATCAAATCAGGTGCCCAAAAGGTATTTATCATCAATGGTGAGATTCCACATGCCATTCTTATCGAGCTATTGACTGATGAAGGTCTTGGCACAATGTTTGTAAAGTAATATAGTAGGTATGACGATGGTAAGTAGCTATTACCATCGTTATCGTTCATATAGATAGACGACGGCACGACCGTACGTTTGGAGGATGTAATGAGTAATACAATCGATTTTGAACAACAAGATAAAGCATATATAGCCAATACGTATGGCCGGTTTAATGTATGTTTTGAAAAAGGTAAAGGTTCTCTTTTATGGGACGTAGATGGCAAAGAATACATCGATCTTGGATCCGGTATTGGTGTAACAGCATTTGGTGTAGATGACGATGAATGGACAGAGGCGGTAACAAAGCAATCTCATGCGTTGAACCATATCTCTAATTTGTACTATTCTTTACCACAAATTGAATTGGCAAAACAACTATGCGCTAAGACAGGTATGAAGAAGGTATTCTTCTCCAACTCTGGCGCAGAGTCTAATGAATGTGCCATCAAGGCAGCTCGTAAATATAGTCATGACAAATACGGTGAAGGTCGTCATGTCATTGTTACCTTGGTTAATAGCTTCCATGGTCGTACGATTACTACCTTGTCTGCTACAGGCCAAGATGTATTCCATCAACATTTCTTCCCATTTACAGAAGGCTTTATTCATACACCAGCCAACGATATTGATGCGGCTTTAAAAGTGCTTGATAATCCTGCAGTTTGTGCCATCATGATGGAACCTATTCAAGGTGAAGGTGGTGTTATGCCACTAGATAAAGAGTTCGTACAAGCGGTAACAAAATATGCTCATGAACATGATCAACTTGTGTTAATCGATGAAGTACAAACTGGTAATGGCCGTACTGGTAGTTTATATGCATACCAACAATTTGGCATTGAGCCAGATGTAGTATCTACTGCAAAAGGTTTAGCAGGTGGCCTTCCTATGGGGGCAACATTATTCAATGAAAAGATGCAATATGTGTTAAATGCTGGTGCACATGCTACAACCTTTGGTGGCAATCCAATCTGTGCGGCAGCAGGCAATACTATCATTAATCGTTTAACACCAGAATTCTTAGATTCTGTAAAAGCAAAAGGGGACTATGTAAAAGCTACCTTAGCAGGTAAACCTGGTATTCTAGGTGTGAGTGGCATGGGCCTTATGCTTGGTATTGAAACTACAGTAGATCCAAAAGCAGTCATTGCGAAATGTCTTGAAAAGGGCGTTGTATGCTTGTCTGCGAAAAATAAAGTACGTCTTTTACCAGCTCTTAATATTCCTCAAGACCAATTGGAAAAAGCGATTACCATTGTAGCTGAAGCTATTGCAGAGTTAGCGGCAAAATAATTTTAAGGATAACTTTTATAAATATCATTTAAAATAGTTGCGTAACCGTGTAATTATTGAAATAAATCGATGAATATATAGACTTTAGTTCTCATTCGTGTTACCCTAGAAGAAACAGTCTATATTGGAGGAGTAAATATGAATACAGAATCCTTACGTAACGAAGTATTGGTTCCTGCTGTAGCAAAAACATTAGATATTGCTACAAAAGCAAAACCTACAAAAGAAGAGCTTTTCACAACAGCAAAAATCACTGCTGCTGTGGCAGTTGCAACAGCTGTTGTATCCTTAGCGGTACAAGCAGTATTACGCAACCGATAAGAAACGGAGAAAACGACATGGCGTGGCCTGTCGTTTTCTTTTACTTTTACCCCGTTATTCCCCTTTATTAAGGGATTTTGCAAGGAGGCGATACCATGCATAGTCGCGATTTAATTGAACAATATAAAGGCTACGTTCAAGATTGGCGTAGATATTTCCATAAACATCCAGAGTTGAGCAATGAAGAGTTTGAAACAACAAAGACTCTCGCTAAAGAATTAGAAACTATGGGCGTAGAGGTTCATGTAGATACAGAGCGTGGCATCGGCTTAGTTGGTATCATCCATGGTGATAAACCAGGTAAGGCTATCGCATTGCGCGCTGATATCGATGCTTTACCTGTTCATGAACATAATACAGTAGACTACAAATCTGAAACTGAAGGCAAAATGCACGCTTGTGGTCATGATGGTCATATGGCTATCTTGTTAGGTGCTGCTAAGATGTTAATGTCTATGAAAGACCGCATTGAAGGCGATGTGTATTTAGCATTCCAACCTGCGGAAGAAACGGGTGCAGGGGCGCCAGATTTCGTTAAATTTGGTGATTGGTATGATAAAATCGATGCTATCTTTGGTGGCCATGTATGGATTGATTTACCAGCAGGACTCATATCTGTAGAAGAAGGTCCTCGTATGGCTGCAAGTAGTCAGATTACTATTAATGTAAAAGGCAAACAAGGCCATGGTGCACAGCCACATCAAGCGATTGATGCTATTGTAGTAGCTAGTGCTATCGTTATGAACTTGCAAACCGTAGTGTCTCGTAATGTGAGTGCCTTAGATTCTCTTGTACTCACTATTGGTAATATTCACTCTGGATCTGAGTGGAATGTTATCCCTGGTGAAGCTAAAATGGGGGGCACCATTCGATTCTTTGATCCAGACCAAGAAGAGTATTACGTAGAATCCATACGCCGCGTAGTAGAACATACGGCTGAAGCCTATGGCGCGACTGCTACATTAGAATATATAAAAAAAGTACCGCCTACTATTAATGATCCTGCATCTAGTGAACTAGCGGAACGCGTTGTTATTGATACATTAGGTAAAGACAAGCTTTCTAAAATGCGTAAAGTAATGCCAGGGGAAGATTTTGCATGGTATTTACAAGATAAACCAGGATGCTTTGCTTTTATTGGTATACAAAATCCTGAAATAGAGGCTACCTACGATCATCATAATAATAGATTTAATATGGATGATACCGTACTATCTGCTGCATCAGCGGTATATGCTGAATATGCTATTGCATGGTTGAAAGAACATAAATAAAAGAAGATAAGTAATAAACAGCACCGTTATTTTAAAAGTAACGGTGCTGTTTCATTGTATTTTTATTTATATTTTCCGTATAGTATAGGTATAATATAGGTATAAGTTGGATGTGATACAAGTATTATATAAGTATAATTCAAGTGTAGTACTTGTGATATAAATCCTCTGTAAGTCTAATACATTCTCTATGAGAGGTACTTATGAATATAGTTATATGTCTCATCATAATTGCTATTACAGGCTTTTTATTGATGAAGCGCTACCAGCCACAACCTATTTTGATCGGATTAGGAATTCTCATGATGTTTATTGCTTATGAGGGGAACTGGATTGATGCCATATTAGCTGGGGAACAATCTACAGGGGTTCTCATATTTGATGCCATGGATATCGTAAGAATAACGACATCAAATAACATAGTTAATCTGGGGCTTATGATTATGACCTGTGCAGGGTATGCAAAATATATGGAATATATTGGAGCAGGAACGAGACTCGCCCATACACTTATCCGACCTTTATATCGTCTAAACCGTCCGTATATTGTGTTAGCTCTTATGTTTCTACTCAATATGGGACTATCTATTTGTGTACCTAATCCGTTGAGCCTTGCTCTTCTTATGATGGTCACCATGTATCCTGTTTTACTCCGTCTCGGAGTGAGTCCAGTAGGGGCGGCAGCAGTTATAGCTACAGGGCACCTTATGGATGTAGGTCCAGGAGCTGTGTCCACTTTATTAATTGCCAAGACCTTAAATATGCCAGTGCCAAACTACTTTGTAGGTTATCAATTACGAATTTATTTCTTGGTTGCTATTGTGACTGCCATAGCGCACTTTTGGTGGCAGAGATATCGAGATCGAATTAATGGTCCTATGGATGTAAATGATCTTGAAAGTATTCCTGAAGCTCCTATTGGACCCAAGCTATATATGATATTCCCATTATTACCATTGTGTTTTATCTTAGGCTTTAGTCAATATGGTTTTCCTGGTGTGAAGATGAATGTCACCCTTGCTATGATGCTTGCCTTTGGTATTGCTCTATTAGCTGAATTAATTCGTCATCGAAATCTGAGAACAGTACTTAAGAGTACGACGATTTTCTTTGAAGGTATGGGGAATCAGTTCTCCTATGCAGTGACCCTTATTATAGGGGGACAAATCTTTGCACAAGGTTTAGTCAGTCTAGGCCTTATTGATTCATTAGTTGGTGCGCTACAAACATTATCTCTTAACTCGATTGGGCTTACCTCTGTTCTTGGAGGCGGTATGTTAGGATTAAGTATGGTAACAGGTAGCAATGTAGCTCCATTATTTACGTTAGTTCCACTAGTACCTAATATTGTATCTAATCTTAGCCTTGATCCGATTACCACTATGCTAGTCATGCAAAATGGTGCTAGCCTTGGTTTATTCCTCAGCCCAATCAGTCCTGTAATGGTCGGCGTAGCAGGTGTGGCCCATATTAAATCCGTAGATTTACTTAAACGCACAGCCGTGCCAGTTCTTGTGGCATTACTTACGAGTTGCGTAGGAATATGGATACTTTTTTAATTTTAATTTAAATTTACAAAACCCTCTTTACATGTTTCGTAAAGAGGGTTATTATATTCCAATAATAAATCATATGTAATTAAAATGGTTTCCTGCTAAGGTACAAGTTTTAGTGCGTTGCGGATAAAAAGGGCCTTTCTTCGCCGGACGGTTCTAGAAGCCAGAAAGGATGTAATGAGCGATCAAGTTTCTATTTCAACAGCAAATATTCGTGGTGCCTTTGGGGGCTTCTTTATCCCAGGTATGTATACAGCCTTGTGGGCTGGTTTTGTACCATATTTAAAAGCAAAGCTTAGTATCGGTGAAGATGTATTGGGTTCTATGATTTTAGTGCTCGGTGTAGGTTCTTGTTTGTCCATGGCCATAGCTGGTAAGCTAGTAGAGAACTTTGGATGCAAGAAAGTCGTTTTATTAGCTAGCTTTATTGGCATGTTATCTCTTGCTATTGTTACGATGTGCTCTACAATTGCTACGACCACAGCCGCTTTATTCTTCTTTGGTATAGGTGTAGGTCTTAGTGGTGCATCCGCTAATTTACAAGCTATCTTGACCGAAAAGGTGAGTAAAAAGCACTTGATGGGGGCTTATCACGGTGGATGGAGTTTAGGCGGTTTTGCCGGTGCTGGTGTTTTGTTGGTGCTTTTAAAAATATTATCTTTACCTGTTAATGCTAGTATTTGGGGACTTCTCATCGTATTATTCATTGCCATGGTCGTGGTTAGCCAATTTATGTTAACCTTTGGTAGTGATCCAAATGCAAAGGTTACTAAAAAATCTAAAAGCCCACTATCTTTCCATCCGATAGCTATTATCTTTGGTCTCTTGTCCTTTGTATCTTACTTGGTTGAAGGCGCAGTAGGGGATTGGAGTGCATTATACTTATTCGAAGATAAAGGTATTGTTATCGAAGAAGCCGTTATGGGCGTTATGCTCTTTAATGGTACTATGTGTATTGGTCGTTTGCTTGGTAATACAATTGGTAAACATTTAACCTCTAAACAAGTTGTAATTGGTGGTTATTTGTTAGGTGCTATTGCAATGGGCCTTATTGTATTCCTACCAGGTTATGGCTCCATGTACACATACTTATTACTTGGTATTTCTTTAGCCATGGTAGTACCAAACTTATTCTCTGCTATGGGGGAACAAAATGTTATTCCTATGACACAAGCTGTGGCAACATCTACGATGCTTGGTTATATGGGGATTTTAATGGGACCAGCATTGATTGGTTTCATTGCTCATGGTACAAGTCTTACAGTGGCATTTATCGTATTGACTGCATTACTTGTTATTAGTGCTGGTATTGGTAAATACGCTTATATGTTAATGGACAAATCAAAGGAAGCAGAAGCTTAAAGAATAGCCCCAAAGACGAAATGTCTTTGGGGCTAATTTTTTGAGGGGCTATAGGACAAAAAGTGTTGCTGTTAATGCCGATGGAACTAGCTAAATACTAGCTCCATCGGCATTTTATCTTTTTGAGTAACTTTTACATATAGGACAAAAAGTGTTGCTAAAAAGTCTGAAAACCCTTGATTTTACTGACTAAAATAAGGTTTTATCTTTCTAAAGAGATATATTTTTTAGAAGGAGTATAATTATGAGACTAGTCAGATGCCCTAATTGTGGTTTCGTCTGTAAGAAAAATGGTAAAACAAATGCGGGTTCTCAACGTTGGTATTGTAATCAATGTTCTTACTCATTCACAAATAAAGTGAATAAAACTAACAATAATTTACAGATATTTTTGGATTGGTTATTTGGTAAACACACACAGTTAGATATGGCTGGCGAAGGACGTTCATTTCGTAGAAAAACATCACAGTTTTGGGAGCTTTGGCCATTACCACCAAAAGTTGAATCATCAAGTAGTGTGGTATTTGTTGATGGTATTTATTTAGCTAGAAATGCTTGTATTTTAATCTGTTGTAATGAGACGCATGTCTTAGGCTGGTATGTTTGTAGATATGAGCATTCTAAGGCTTGGGAGGCTTTATTACGACGTATTTCATCACCTATAGTAGTTATATCCGATGGTGGTACCGGCTTTCAAAAGGCATTAAAAAAAGTTTGGCCGAAAGCCAAACTACAAAGGTGCTTATTTCATGCATTTCAACAAGTAAAACGCTATACAACAATACGTCCTAAAACGATTGCTGGTTGTGAGTTATATGGAATTGCAAGGGATTTATTAACAATACACACGCAAGATCATGCTATGAAGTGGGTACAAAACGTTATGTCATGGAAAGTACGACATAGGGTATTCCTATCAGAAATAACAGTTGATGAAAATGGTACGATACGACCTAAACATGAACGACTTATAAAAGCAGAAAATTCCTTAGTTAAATTGATTAACAAAAGATGTTTATTTACTTACTTAGATGCATCGTTAACATGTACCTGCCCAGCTACTAATAATCGTATAGAAGGTGGTATAAATGCTCAGTTACGCACTATGTTACGTAATCATAGAGGAATGTCTATTGAAAGACGAATAAAAGCGGTGTTCTGGTGGTGCTATATGCACTCACCAAACCCGCTTTCTAATGCAAAAATACTTAAGGTTATGCCGACCAACAAGAGTATTTCTGATATATATCATACCATACATGAACAATCTAGGTTAGAAGCTTCTATTCCGACTTGGGGCGATGCTATTGTTTGGAGTGATTTACATAATTATGATCGACTATTTACCAATCTTTGGGACTGAAATAGCAACACTTTTTGTCCTATAACCCTTTTTGAAATATAGCAATATTATTAGAAATATGTTAATCCATTATATATACATAACATTGATGAGATACCAAAAAGCCACAGGATAGAACCTGTGGCTTTTACATTTAATTTAATATTATATTAGCGATCGCCGTTGAAGATAGAGTTTTTAACAAGTACATAGTCTACTTTGCGGATTGCTTGTAGCGTAGTACCACCAGCGTAAGAAATCGCGGATTGCAAATCTTGTTCCATTTCAACTAATGTATCAAAGATAGAACCTTTGGAATCGATGAAGATTTTTTTGCCTTCTACGTTTTTGCGTTCACCTTTTTGGAACTCAGAAGCAGAACCAAAGTATTCTTTTACTGCTTTGCCGTCAACAATCTTTTCTTCCCCTGGAGATTCTTCATGACCAGCGAATAGGGAACCAATCATAACCATAGTAGCACCAAAGCGAATGGATTTAGCGATGTCGCCATGATCGCGAATACCACCGTCAGCGATGATAGGTTTAGTAGCTGCTTTTGCGCACCAGCGAACAGCAGCCAATTGCCAACCACCAGTACCAAAGCCAGTTTTTAATTTAGTGATACAAACTTTACCAGGACCGATACCAACTTTAGTTGCATCTGCACCAGCATTTTCAAGTTCACGAACTGCTTCTGGTGTACCTACGTTACCAGCGATAACGAAAGTTCCAGGCAAGTTCTTTTTGATGTATTGAATCATATCGATTACAGCGTTGGAGTGACCATGTGCAATATCGATTGTAATGTATTCAGGTGTTAAGTTTGCTTTTTTGAATTCATCAACTAAAGCAAATTCTTCTGGTTTTACACCAATGGAAATAGAAGAATATAAATTAAGGTCGTGCATGCGCTTTACAAAGTCCATACGACGTTCTGGTTGGAAACGATGCATGATATAGAAATAACCTTCACGAGCTAATTTTTCTGCCAATTCTTCGTCGATAATAGTTTGCATATTTGCAGGAACTACTGGCAAGCGGAATGTGCGATTACCTAATTTTACATGTGTATCACATTCGCTACGGCTAGTTACGATACATTTATTAGGAATTAATTGCACGTCTTCATAATCAAAGATGTTCGTTGTATTAATCATATTTTCTATATCTCCTTCGAGTATTACAAATTGAACCTGTACCATTATACAAGAGACGCGTAAAATTTTCAATACGTTCCGAATATTTTGTTTGGACTCAGAAACGAACTGTAGTACAATACAAGTAGATTATGCAAGTTATATACATTAATATATATGGTAAAAGGAGGTTGATTGACATGGATCAGTCCAAAACTCGCATGCTTGCAGAAGCAGGTGTGGCGATTGCAATTGCTCAAGTATTATCCTTTATTACGATTTTTCATATGCCTCAAGGAGGCTCTATTAAGGCTGCAGCTTTGGTGCCGCTCATGATTTATGCCTATCGTTGGGGTGGTGCACGGGGAATTTTTGCTGGCGTCGTATATGGTATTTTACATTTTATTTTAGGCTTTAAATCATCTGTACACTATTTAAGTATTATATTGGATTATCTAGTTGCTTATGGTGCCATAGGTGTATGTGGTTACTTCAAAGATTCTATTTCTGGACTCATTACAGGTTCTATTGTTGGTATTGCATTGCGCTGGATCGCCACTGTTGTGAGCGGTGCCGTTGTGTTCGCTAGCTATGCACCTCAAGGTCAAAATCCATGGATTTACTCCATGATTTATAATGCCTCTTATATGGTGCCAGATGGGATTTTAAATATTGTTGTTTTACTATTCATCTACCAAGGTGTTAAACGAGGTTTAGGACGTCGTGGATAAATTAGGTTTAATTATTTTGGCTGGTGGTTTGAGTTCTCGAATGGGGCAACCTAAGGCATTATTGCCTTGGGTTAATGGTGAAAGCCTCATATCTCATGCACTTCGTAAGGGATTAGAAGCGGATGTGGATGATATCATCATCTCCATTGGTGATGATGATCAGTTAGGACATGCCATTCAGACTCATATCATTGATACGTTATCGAACGATGAGAAGAAAAAAGTTTCTATTGTTCGGGATTCTATTGAGCGACGTGGTCCTCTAGGGGGACTTTATAGTGCTCTAGCTGTTGGAATGAGTCCTGCCTATGCGGTGATGGCTGTAGATATGCCATTTATGCCTATGGATTTATATTATGATTGGTTATATCAAGTGAATCATAATAATTGGAATGTCATAGTTCCTACTGGTTCTAGAGGTAAGCCAGAACCTATGGCGGGAATTTATAGACCTCATATTGTATCATTACTTCCATCTATTCTAGCCGGTAAAGACGTATCGTTGCAGCATGCCCTTGATACGATTGGTCATGTTGAATCTATTGATGCCAGTGATTATGATTGGGAGCTAAGTAATGTAAATCATTATGATGACTATCAATGGGCTCGTGCATTAGCAGAAAATGAGTTTCGTCGAGTTCCAGTTATAAGTGTAGTAGCATCAAAACGTAAAACAGGTAAGACTACGGTAGTAACCCGTCTTGTAGCGGAGTTACAACGAGCTGGATTTTCTGTAGGCGTTGTAAAGAGTGATAAACACGGCTTTCAAATAGATCATGAAGGAACCGATACAGACCTTTCTTATAAAGCTGGTGCTGATGCGGTGGCTATTGCAGGTCCTAATGAAACAGCGATTCGTATACGCACTAAAGAACAATCAAATCTGTATGAAATATCACAGTTTATGCCTGTGGATATAGTTATACTAGAAACAAGGTCCCAAGGCATTGCCCCTATTATAGAGGTTACGCAAGAAGGACATACAGAAGAGCTTATCTCAGATTCTATTGATCGAGTAGCTATAATCGAAATTAGCAAGTTAGACCAAGACGTACCTGGATTAGTACGTCACATACAGGAAATGATGAGGTGTTTACATGGCCGTCGTTACTGTTGAGGAGGCCCTTCAATTATGGGAGAAGGCCTTAGATACGCAAGTTTATAAAGTAGAAATGATTGATGTTAAGTCTGCTAAGGGATATGTGTTGGCAGAGGATATCGTTGCACCCACAGATGTACCGGCCTTTTCAAAATCAGCGATGGATGGGTATACCATTGCCTTTTCCGCGGATTGTAATGAGTATATTGTTGACGGTGTTATAGGCGCCGGCGTTGTATGGGAACAACCTGTTGCACTAGGTCATGCAGTACGTATTATGACGGGCGCACCTATACCGGATACATGTGATACTGTTATCATGCAAGAACAGGTAGTTGGCTCCGGAGAACCAGGTATAACAATCACAATTCAAGGTAAATACAAATGTGGCGATCATATCATCCCTCAAGGTGAGGAATGTAGTGCTGGCACTATTGTGATTCCTCGTGGAACAGAGGTAACCTCTACGGTACAAATTGTTTTGACTGGTCTGGGGTTGACTGAGATTGCTGTCAATGCAATGCCTCGCGTGCTAGTCCTTACCTCTGGCCATGAGGTGATTGAACCTGGTGAAAGCTTAACAGCTGGTAAAATTTATAACTCTAATAGAGCTATGATTTGTGGACTCTTGGAGGATTTAGGCTTTCATAAGATTACGCACTATCATGTCAGTGATGCTCCAGAGGAATTAGACTCTGAAATTAACCATGTGTTACAGCTCAGTGAAGATGCTGATATTATCATTAGCTCTGGCGGTGTATCAGTAGGGCTGTTTGATACAATGCCTCTTATTTATGAAAAACTAGGAGCTAAATCCATTTATGAGCGCATTCAAATGCGTCCAGGTGCTGCATCCTATGGTGCAGTGACGCCGAAAGGTCAAATCATCTTTGGGCTATCTGGTAATCCAGGGGCAGCTTTTAATGGATGGCATCTAATCGTAGCGCCAACATTGAAACGATATAAAGGCTTGGTAAACTGGACCACACCAGTAGTAGCCTGCGTAATGGATTCAGAAATCTTTAAACGTAATGCTTTTGATCGGTATGTACAAGGCAAAGTAATCTTTGGCGGTGGTGCACCACGTTTTGTGGCAAATCGTCATTTTAACAGTAGTAGTATGCTAGGTTTATATACTGTGAACGCCCTCGCATGTATTCCTCGTGGGGTACATGAAGTACATCCGGGCGATACCTTTGATGTGTATCTATTAGGATTACTACCTGCGGTTTAAAATATATGGACTTACAAGTTTTAGATATGTAGCATTTAAAAATTAAGCATATTAAATATTTGTAAGATTAATAGATATAAATAACAAGACGAGGTCTCTGTGGAGGCCTCGTCAATTTGTTTATATAAGTATATAAAATTACTTCAATTCTGTTGCTGTAGGAACTGAAATTAAATCTCAATTAATTTATAATAAAGTCAATAAAAGGATAATCCTTTTAGTTATATCAATTGAGTTTTGACAAAATTTATTTCAATCTACTTTTTAATTATTTTTACTATCAAATAGTTATATAAGGAGTGATTTCTATGAGTAAGACTTTCACAAAAAATATCCCAGTTAATGAAATTTTACATCTAGGCGAGCGTTTAGAGTATAAAGAGGGGCAAGTGATTAGTATTACGATTGCCCAAAATGAACGCCTCAGTATTACCTTATTTGCGTTACCAAAGGGCGAAGAAATCTCTACTCATGTAACTGTAGGCGATGCGATTGTGCAAATTCTTGATGGTGAGGCACACATCGTTGTTGGTGATGTGGAACACAATGTGAAAGCTGGTGAAACATTGATTATGCCATCTGAAGTGCCTCATAGCCTCGATGCTCGAGAAAACTTCAAGATGCTGTTGACCGTAGTTAAATAAATATATCATAATGAATGCATCCCTTGGATTATAAGGGGTGCATTTTGGCATATGGAGTGATTGGATATCTATGGATTATTTCGACTATTCATATAAACATAATTACATAGAGTTTAGCAGTAACATATATAGAGTTGGCACATATCATTATAACTGGCATGGTGAGACGGAGATTCTTATTCTATTAAAAGGCCAAATGGAAATGAGTTGTAATGGTGAGACATTTACGATGGAACCACTTGATGTGGTCATTATCTCTCCTCAAGTGGGACATGCCACATTAGCTCTGGAAGAGGATGTCATTGCCTTTGCCATTCATGTAGGAAATGAATTTTACCAACAGTATGATCCAGATTTTGGCGCCTATCAATTTGTATTGCGTTCAGATAATAGTACTCGTCACAATCAATTTTTTACAACATTACGGCATCATGCAGCTATGACGATGTTATTGATGACTAAAGGTGAAAGCCCGGTACATCGAATGTGGATAGAGCATCATTATTTAGCATTGTCTGGGGATGTATTTAGAGAATTTGATCCCATTAAAAAGGTTCATGAAAATGCTAGACCTGGCGATATGAAACCAGCAACGTTCGATAAAATGATTGCCTATATTGATGAACATTATGAGCAGAAAATAGAGTTGGAAGATATTGCAAAAATAGGGGGCTATAATGTTGCCTATACGTCTCAGTTATTTAAAAAGCAAATGGGGATTTCCTTTGTTGAATATGTTTTGCGTTTGAGACTGAGAGAGGCTACCCTTCGTTTAATTAACACCGATGAGGCGGTGGCACGAATTGCGAGTGATTGTGGCTTTGCCGATGTTAAAGCTTTTAATGTGGCTTTTAAAAAGCATTTCCGTATAACACCAACAGAGTATCGCAAACAAGTAAAGAATATTGGGCGTAAAACGACATTGCAAGATTGGAAGGAAATTATTTCTGTAGAAAATCAAGATGTTCTAAATCTACTTCATTCATTCTTGTCCTATGAAGATGACTCACGAGCGAAGGATGAGTTAGAATTCATGAGTAAGAAGTTAGAACATTTGAAAGAAAAATTAGCTGATGTTGTAAAGAACTTATAATTAATTCCATATAGTTCGATAGAATGTATATCTTCATAACCTAGGTATTGTTAGCAAAATATTAGCAAATATTTTTTGATACATATATAAATGTTAGAATTGGGTGATTTTCTATATAAAAAATCATCAAATACTTACCTAAAAAGCACTACTATTGATAAGTAGTGCTTTTTTGATATCTTTTATGGGGGAGGATTTATAGATTGTCGGGAAATAAAAATATAATAAATCAAAAGAAAATCATCGTTTTATGTAAGTTTTACTAGAAAAACTACCTTTTAATTTGGATAGTTATATTCTCCAAACTGAGTAGAATATACTTCATCAGGAGTAAAAAATTAGTAAGTTATAATTTTGGAGGATATATGAATCAAGTAAAATTTATGGAAAACGTAGGTAAAGTTGCAACTGTTACTGCTGTAGCTATGTATGTATCTTACTTCCCACAAATCATGCATAACCTAGCGCATCCTGGCACTGGTGATTGGATTCAACCACTCGTAGCTGCGATCAACTGTACATTATGGGTAGCCTATGGTTTGTTTAAAGAACATCGAGATATTCCAGTAGCATTAGCTAATGCACCAGGCATCTTCTTTGGTTTAGCAGCAGCTATTACAGCGGTTATGTAATTTAAAGAATAGAAACATAAAACTATAACTTTAATAACAGAGAATATAAGATTACTGTTGACCGCTGTTAAATATATATATCATAATGAATGCATCCCTTGAATTGATAAGGGGTGCATTTTTAATTTTACTAGGGAGCATGTAATTGTTATGGATTACTTTCACTATACCTATAAACATAATCACATAGATTTTAGCAGCCATATATACAAGGTTAGTACGTATCATTACAATTGGCATGGAGAAACGGAAATCCTTATCTTATTAAAGGGTCGTATTGAGATGAGCTGTAATAGTGAGGTTTTCACGATGGAGCCACTCGATACAATTATTATTTCTCCTCAAGTAGGACACGCTACATTAGCTTTAGAACAAGATACAACGGCCCTCGTTATTCATGTAGGGAAGAACTTCTTCCAACAATTTGATCCTAATTTTAGTATGTATCAATTTATGGTTCGATCTGATGAAACGAATCGTTATAATCCGTTCTTTACATCAGTGAGACACCATATAGCCATGATGATGTTATTAATGGTGGACGGTAAAAGTCCGGCCAATCAGTTGTGGTTAGAGCATCATTACTTAGGCTTAGCTAGTGATGTATATAGCGAGATTGAGGCGGTTAAGTCTATTCATTCAAATACAAAGCCTGCTGATATGAAGGAAGCTGCTTTTGACAAGATGATTGCTTATATTGACGAAAATTATCAGCGAAAAATTGAATTGGAAGATATTGCTAAAATTGGCGGTTATAATGTGAATTATACGTCACAGTTCTTTAAACGCCAATTAGGTGTTTCCTTTTTAGAATATGTATTGCGTTTGAGACTACGGGAGGCTACCGTAAGTTTGGCTAACTCTACAGATAGTGTGGCTCATATTGCCATCAATTGTGGCTTTGCAGATATTAAGGCTTTTAATGTGGCTTTTAAAAAGCATTTTCATACCACTCCATCAGAATATCGCAAGCAAGCAAAAGAGTTGGGGCGTAAAACAAAGTTACATGATTGGAAGGAAATCATCTCTACACAAGAAGAGGATATTATGGACCTATTACAATCTTGCTTGCCCTATCAACCTGAAGCTAGAGAAACGGTTGAGTTGGATGAAGCCAATCAAAAGTTAGAGGATGTGAAAGCACAGCTGGAAGCTATTGTTAGTAAGTTGAAGTCATAGTAGTAAAGATTAAATACGCTAGTAAGCAAACAATATTGTCATAATTTTGTAACTGATTTTAGGTATATATACAATCATTAGGTATAGGTGATTTTGTATATTCTAAAGTAATTGGCTATTAGATCCTGAAAGAGCACTACTTTTTGATAAGTAGTGCTTTTTTGTGCTTTTATATAGGTGAAATTGTATATTTTATATGCGTCGAAATATAACCATATAGGTGATTCATTATCGTTTCTTTACACTTTTACCAGAAAAAATCAACTTGTAAATTGGATAGTTATATTCTGAAAAAAAGGTAGAATGAAATCATCGAAAGGAGCTAAGGTTCCGAAACAGAAATGATTATAAAGTTCTAAATAATGAAGTCCGTTTGGAGGTTTACGATGAGTACGAAAGAACAACAAGTACAAGAAATGACAAATGTCATTGCAAAGTTCATTGCTTATGTAGCAAAAAAACTACCTGATGATGTAGAGGCTAAAATTAAAGAACTCGCAGCAGATGAAAAAAATCCGTTAGCTAAAACAATTTATGAAACAATGCATAAAAATATGGATCTTGCCTATGAATTAAATCGTCCTTCCTGCCAAGATACAGGGGTGTTACAGTTCTGGGTAAAAGTAGGTTCTAACTACCCATTGATTGGTGAGTTGGAAGAAATCTTACGCAACGCTACATACCAAGCTACACAAGATGCGCCACTTCGTCACAATTGTGTAGAAACATTTGATGAATTTAATACTGGTAAAAATATTGGTCGTACAGCTCCGTATATTACATGGGATATCGTACCTGGCCGTGATGATGTAGAAATCTTCCCATATATGGCTGGTGGCGGTTGCTCCTTACCAGGTTCTGGTAAAACATTGATGCCTGGTGAAGGTTACGAAGGAGTAGCTAAATTTGTACTCGATTTGATGACAAGCTATGGCTTAAATGCATGTCCTCCATTATTAGTTGGTGTAGGCATTGCAACATCTATCGATACAGCAGCAGCTATGTCTAAAAAAGCATTGATGCGTCCAGTATCCTCTAAAGCTGATAATGAAAAAGCTGCTTATATGGAGCAATTACTTGAAGATGGTATTAATGCATTGCACATTGGTCCACAAGGTATGGGCGGTGACAAATCCGTAATGGGCGTAAATATCGAACATGGTTCTCGTCATCCATCTGTAATTTCTGTTGCTGTAAATGTTGGCTGTTGGAATCATCGTCGTGGACATATGGTATTTGATAAAGACGGTAAGTACGAAATTCTATCTCACAAAGGAGTGACATTCTAATGGCTAAACATATTTTGACAACACCAATTCAAGAATCTGATTTAGAAGGTATTAAAGCAGGGGATATTATTTACTTAAATGGTCATATCACAACATGCCGTGATGTTGCTCATCGTCGTCTGGTCGAATATGGACGGGAGTTACCAGTAGATGTTCGTAACGGTGCTATCCTACATGCTGGTCCAATCGTACGCGATCATGGTGACGATAAATTTGAAATGATTTCCGTAGGTCCTACAACATCTATGCGTATGGAAAAATTTGAGTACGAATTTGTAAAACAAACTGGTGTACGCCTTATCGTTGGTAAAGGTGGTATGGGCCCTGAAACAGCACGTGCATGTAAAGACTTTGGTGCACTTCACTGTGTATTCCCAGCAGGTAATGCCGTACTTGCTGCTACAGAAGTAGAAGAAATCGAGTCTGCTAACTGGCGTGAACTTGGTATGCCTGAAACATTATGGACTTGCCGTGTAAAAGAATTCGGTCCACTTATCGTATCCATCGATGCAGAAGGTAATAACTACTTTGAAAATAAAAAAGTAGAATACAATGCGAAAAAAGAAGAAGTGTTAGAAGAAATCTATAAACACGTAAGCTTCATTAAATAATCGAATTGTGAGATTTAACTTAATAGGGGGATTATACGGATTTTGTACAATCCTCCTTTTTTGTACCCTTTTTTAGGTATATTACACGTATTGGGAGGTATTTATGGATACGAGTGTAATGATAACCCTTGGCTTCTTGGTATTTGCCATCGTCATGTTTGCATGGGAGAAAATTCCATTATCTATTACTGCTATGGTTGTAGCAGTAGGTTTGCACTTAAGTGGAGTCTTATCCGCTAAAGAAGCATTCGCCGGTTTTGTAGATCCAAATGTCTTACTATTTATGGGTATGTTTGTTATTGGTGAAGCTTTCTTTGCAACAGGCGTAGCCGTAGGCGTAGGTAATGTAGTTCATAAGTTTGCTAAAACTGAAACATCTTTACTCGTTGCAGTTATGATGATTACAGGTATTTTATCCGGTTTCTTATCTAATACTGGTACAGCGGCTGTACTGATTCCTGTAATTATCGGTATTTGTAAAAAAAGTGGTTTTAAACAAACTAAATTATTGATGCCTCTTGTATTTGCTGCAGCTATGGGTGGTAATATTTCACTTATCGGCGCTCCTGGCAATATGATTGCGCAAGCGGGCTTACAACAAGCGGGCCTAGGCTCTTTTGGTTTCTTTGATTATGGTCTAGTAGGTTTGCCAATTCTAATTGTTGGTACTATTTTCTATGCTACAATTGGTAAACGTTTCTTGCCAGACACTCCAAGTCATCAACCAGATGGTGCTTTTGAAGGTAATGATGATTATAGTCATGTACCATCTTGGAAAAAATGGACTGCTGCAATTGTATTAATTTTGACAGTTGGTGCTATGATCTTTGAAAAACAATTAGGTGTAAAACTTTATGTGAGTGCTTGGATAGGTGCTCTTGTATTAGTTGCTACCAATGTTATAAGTGAAAGTGCAGCTGTTAGATCTATCGATATGAAAACAATCATGCTCTTCGCTGGCTCTATGGCCCTTGGGGACGCAATGGTTAAAACAGGTACTGGTTCTGTAATTGCAGATCTTATCGTAAACAGCCTTGGTGCTAGTCCATCTCCAATTGTTGTACTAGTAGTAATCTTTGTGCTTGGTGTGTTCATGACGAACTTCATGTCTAATACTGCTACCTGTGCATTATTGGTACCAATCGGTCTTAGCTTAGCATCTCAATTGGGATTCGATCCAAAAGCGGTGCTTGCAGCTATCGTAATCGCTAGCTCCTTAGCATATGCTACCCCAATTGGTATGCCTGCCAATACTATGGTATACAACATTGCTGGTTATAGCTTCATGGATTATGTGAAAGCTGGTTTGCCACTCATCGTTGTATCTAGTATAGTAGCGCTTATATTGTTACCAATTTTATTCCCATTTTAATGAGATAATATAAGTTTTTTAGAAAGAGCCCTAATGTATGTTGCATTAGGGCTCTTTCTCATATGTGCAATAGGTAGTGATAAACGTATTAGATAATATAATTTAGCTATTAGATGTTTTAGATGTATTATACGTATTATACGTATTTGACGTATTAGATTTTCTATACGTCTTAGACATCTTAGATCTATTAGTTATATTACTAAAATTGTTAAGGATTAATATTAGACATACGTAATACTTTCATATATAATAGATTACTGTAGTTGTACAAATATACATCTACAGTAGACAATTAATATTAAATAGTAAATATTAGATAATATGTTAATAGTTGTTATATAGTTGATAGATGGCCATGGTGCCAAGGAGGCTTTATGTTAAGCGATATTGAGATTGCCCAACAGAATAAAATGGAAAAAATTCAGGTCATTGCCGATAAATGCGGTTTAACCCCTGATGATATTGAACAATATGGTCATTATAAAGCGAAGATTTCTTTTGATGCTATTCGTCG
>CABTYY010000019.1:0-20291 GCA_902489125.1 uncultured Veillonella sp. | reverse complement strand
TTGAGTGCCGACTTTGCCTTTTAATCCTTCAATATCTTTGCTATTTTTATCAACTTTAGCGTTGATATTTGTAATATTAGCATTGATTTTATTAATGTCAGTTTTTACACTCTCAACCTTATTATTAACAGTATTAATATTAGTAGTATTGATATCTACCTTTTTATTTACAACGTTAATGTTATGTGTATTTTTCTTAACATTTTCAACATCAGTAGTTACAACTGTATAATAGTTATTAATTACGGTATTACCAGTGGAACCGCCTTTTTTAGGGATTTGTTGTTGCTGCTGTTGTTGTGGCACTTGTTGTTGCCATTGTTGTTGCTGTTGTTACTGTTGTTGTGGCACTTGAGGACGTTGACGTCGTTGTTGCTGTTGTTGCTGTTGTGGCACTTGTTGTTGCCATTGTTGTTGCTGCTGTTGTTGTTGCTGTTGCTGTTGGTCTAATTGTTGTGGATCAACTTGATGTTGATCTTGCATATGACCCCAAGCATTTTGATCAGGTGTTAACCATCTTTGGCTACCAATAAGATCAGCTCTAGCCCAATCCTCAGGGCTGGATGCATTAGTAACACCTCCAGAAAAGCTAGCCGCCAAAATAACTGCAGCTACAATTGTAGTTGCAGATTTTTGATGTGACTTAGCCAACTCAGACGTTACAACGTAAGCGTGCTTAGTTGCACTCCATACAACTTTGAATACCTTATTCATATTAAGTTCCCTCCCAACATTTGTGGCTCTCACCCCACAATGAAGAAATAAATCAAATATTGCACTCTTTTTCACTAAATATTCACAATATTTAACATAATACTACCATATATTATTTTAAACTTCCATAAAAAAATTAATAAGTTAAACTTATGTTTCATTTCTTACTCATTTAAAAACTTATCTTAATCCGCTTAAATACTGAGTTATTAATAATATTGAATTATGTAAAATGAAATTTTATATTTTAAATTAATTTTATATTTATACGATACTTTTTATTTGCTTCTATAGAAAATATGAAAAAAACCTCATCAATGTATTGGACATACATTGATGAGGTCTTTTTTACTCTATCTATATAGAATTATTTAGATTATTAGAATTTAGATTCAATAGCACCTTGAAGATCGCCTTTTGGCAAGAAGCCAATTTTACGGTCTACTACTTCGCCATCTTTTAAGATAACAAATGTAGGTAATACTTCAACTTGTAAATTACGTGCTAATTCTGGTTCTTCATCAGCATTTACTTTTACAAAGTTAGCTTTACCTTCAAGCTCACCTGCAATTTCTTCGATGATTGGCATCATACGTACGCAATAACCGCACCATGGAGCCCAGAAATCAATAACAGTAACGCCACCTTGATTTACTAAATCTTGATATTCAGCAGTTTTTAATTCTTTTAATTCGCTCATTATACCCTCCTACGGTAATTGAACTAATACACAATCTTGAATGACATGCAAGTTTAAAGCATGTGCTTTTTCAACAACAGATGGTTTATCCGCTCCTGGTTGTAACCACACAGTTGAAATGCCAAGTTCTTTGCATTCATCAAGTGCAGCTAAACCCGCTGATTCTGGTACAACAAAATCCACAACAGCTGGTACAACAGGAAGTGCAGAAAGACTAGAGTAACATTTGTCTCCATCTACTTCTGCAACATTAGGATTAACTGGATATACTTCATATCCGTGATCTTTAAGACATTTATAAATCTTATAGCCGAACTTTTCGGTTTTATCAGTGGCTCCAATAACGGCCCACACCTTTTGATCTAAAGCTTGTTGAATTGTCATTTCAACCACCTCTTATATACTATTATAAATAAATATCGAATTTTGTCAATGTAATGTATCGAATTTTATAGTTAAAGAATTATACGCTTTTAGCAAACATTTCAGAACTAAAATCAATGTATCTATTATCATTCAATGACAATTGTTTTTTGCCTCAAACTAGGAACCGATAGGTCTAAATGAATTAAATCAGAAAGGCTTATTTGTGAATGACTATACTTAGCACCATCTATAAGCCCGCCTGCAACAGCTAACTCTCCTAAAATTCTAGATGCTGACCATTGCTGTTCTCGTAATTCACGGATTGTAATACTCTTTTGGCGTTTAGAAAGTCTATGGCCATCTGTATCTACCAAAAGTGGGGCATGACCATACTTAGGAACCACTATATTCTTATGGGGATAGCATTGTTGTAATGTATTATACAAATATAATTGCTGTCCCGTTGTATCGAGTAAATCATCGCCTCGAATCACTTCAGTTATTCCCATAGCTATATCATCTAATACGACTGCCAAATTATATGCGTACATACCATCACCACGACGTAATACATAATCATCTAGTTCACCTTCCAAATGAATATGCTGCTTACCTTGCCATCGATCATCAAACTCAAGATCACAAGAATCTATAGCAAGGCGCAAGGATGGTTCTTTGCTATTACATAACTCTTGTATTTCAAAATCACGTAAATGTCGACATTTTCCATCATAACGATGCACCACTTCGCCTACATGAGGTGCAGAAGCTATAGATTGTAGTCGCGCTCTATTACAAAAGCAAGGGTAAATTAGTTTTTCTAATGCGAGATATTCTAATATGTCTGCATAATATGTTTGTCTTTCACTTTGCCAATAAGATACTTCTGGACCACCTACACGAGGACCTTCATCCCATTCAAAGCCAAGCCATTCTAAATCATCTAGTAAAGCTTCCCCTAGTTCTCGTTTTGACCGTTGTAGGTCTATATCCTCCATACGTACAACATACGTTCCTTTTTGTTGGCGTGTAGAGATATATGATAAAAGTGCTATCCACACGTTACCAAGATGAATATATCCTGTTGGACTAGGCGCAAATCTACCTTTCATTAGAACTCTCCTATAGCAGAAAACAAGTGGCATATCCATTAAGAATATGCCACTTATACATCCGAAGATATGTCAAAGTAAAACTAAAGCAATATCATGTATTGATATAAACTTATTTATCCTAAAGACACAATGTTATCAAACACATTACCAGCATCTTTAATCTTTTGTTCGTTACCCATTGTGCAAATATGATTATCATTCAATACAGGTTCTACCACATCTGCTAATGCAACAATATCTTCTGGCTTACATGCGATTACTTGTTTACGGAACTCTACTTTGTCCTCTAATTTAGCACCGCTGAAGTACATCCCCATTGCACGTGGTCCACGCAACGCAGGTGTCATTGGCAAGTCTAAAGAACTCATAGTACCAATAATATACTTACGCATTTCACGATCAGTCAATGTAAAGTCACGAAGGTATTGAGGCAACTCTTTATATACATCTAAAGTTTCTAACAAGTTAGGATCACGATAACTACAGAAAATCATATTGCCATCATCATAGAAATTAGCAAATGCTCCGTAAGCACCACCTTGTACACGAATACGAATCCAAAGGTATTCATAACGTAAAATCGTTTCTAACACGCTCATTGGACCAACATGTTTGAAACCATGATCGATGAAGTTACCACCTTGTGCTACGTATTGAACCTTACCAGCTGTAACAATACCATCGTTGCCAGATAGACGAGTGATTTGTAATACATCATCACTCAATTCTGTAGCATCCCAAGTTTCAACGAAAGGTTTCATAAGGTTTTCAAAGGCTTCTAATTCGCCTTCTTCACCAACAAACATAATATCTACATTGTTAGCGCGGAATATCTTACGAGCCACTTCGGCTAATTTCTCTGGTAAAAGTGGCAATGCTGCAGGATTAGATGCTAGTTCACTAATTTTTTGATAGTATCCTAAATTACCATTATCTCTAAACTTACCAACAGCAGAAACTTGAGCCATAACGCGTTGACTCACGATGGAATTACCACGGCGGAATGCTTCATTATCCCAAATGGCTTTACTTTCTTGAACAAGTTCAGTCAAACGTTGATCATCGCTATAATCTGCTTTTTGAACTACTTCATTAATCAAGCGACATAAATCTGGTAGTTTAGAATGTAATGCTTTCGCACGCACAATCATAAGAGGCGTAAATTCGTCACGCTTACCATCTTTGCTGATGGCCGTAATATCCGAACTCAATCCCCCTAAATTCATATTAATATCTTTAGCCAGTGCTTCATAACCGCGTTCAGATGTATCAATACGACCAAGAATATCACTTAAAATATCAGCGTAGAATAGTTCCTCCTCAGTGAGGCAGTTCAATTTAAAATACAATCCTACATAATTGATACCTTTTGTAAAAGTAGGTACAAAATGAACTGTAGTATTGCCAATTTTACTTTCACGGCGTTCTACAGCTTCAATATTAGGATTTAAATCAGACAACTCGAGCAAAGGAATAGACGCTAGAGCTTCATCACTATCTGGTGTTTCTTGACGAATTTTTAGGCGTTTAGTTTGTTCTACAATTGCTTCGATTTCTTCAGAGGTCATATTAGCTTTTACATTAGCTAAATGCTCTTTAACCTCTGCATCTTTACGCTCTTGAAGACCACGTTCAGGATAAATAGAAACAAGAACTTTATGGTTGTTATTCAAGATAGAATGACGAATTAAATCTTCGAAGTATGTACCTGCTAAGCCCTTTCGAATATTAGTTAATGCCTCTTCATAGTGTAATAATTCCAATGGATCATTATCATATAACCAATTATCCATCATACGAATAATATAGGCTAAACCGATAGGACGACCCCCAAAATCACTTTCACGAAGAGCAAATTCAATGCTATTTAAAGAAGCTTCTAATAACTCTTTATCTAAGCCTTTATCACATAACTCTTGTAATGTGGATTCTACAATACGTTGCAAGTCAGCTTGTTTATCTAAGTTTGAACCTGTAGCTTGTACTGTCCACATAGGTTGACGAATGCTATCTAAATAGTAGCCACTAATGTCAGACCCGATACCAGCTTTTACCAACGCCTGTTTAAGAGGTGCTGCAGGAGATGTTAATAAAGCATGTGTTAACACTTCAAAGGCTAAGCTATGTTCAGGTGTTACATCAGGCAATACATACGCAAAGGAATGCAATGTACGATTATCTGTTGGCTCCTCAGAACCTACGCTATATGGATAGCTCACTACTTTACCTTCTGTAAATGGAGCTTGTAGAGCTACCTCCGTATGAACGTCAATAGCATCAAAATGACTTAAGTACTCATCATTCAAGAATGCTAATTGTTCTTCAATATTCATATCACCATACAAGAAGATATAACTATTGGATGGATGATAATGAACACGGTAGAACTCTTGGAATTCTTCATATGTTAAGTCTGTAATATAATCAGGATCCCCACCAGAATCAACACCATAAGTTGTATCTGGGAAAAGCTCACGCATCATTTGGCGTTCTAATACAGAGTCAGGAGATGAGTAAACACCCTTCATCTCATTGAACACAACACCTTTGTAGGTAAGTTCATCGTCTGCATTTTCGAGCTCATAATGCCAACCCTCTTGCATTACGATTTCTGCATCTTCACGAACACGTGGGTAGAATACAGCATCAAGATATACGTCCATCAAATTATGGAAGTCTTTATCGTTCTTACTCGCTACAGGATACATCGTTTTATCCGGATATGTCATAGCGTTTAGGAACGTGTTTAAAGAACCTTTTACAAGTTCAACAAATGGCTCTTTTAATGGGAATTTGCGAGAACCACATAGAACGGAGTGCTCCATAATATGTGCTACACCTGTACTATTATGAGGTGTTGTTCTAAAAGCAATATTGAATACTTTATTAGAATCTGGTGAATCGATATAAATTAAACGAGCACCAGACTTTTCGTGCTTCATTTCATAAGCGGTACCATTGATCTCATCAATGCGCTCAATGCGGTCAAGGCGAAAGCCAGAATAAATCTTATTTATTTCCATGCTGTCCCTTCTTTCTATATAAATATAACTAATTTCATGCTAACAATTTATTATAACATATCGACGACCCTATATATAGATGTTAAGAATAATTATCGAAATACAAAACCCCACAGGCATACAGCCCATGGGGTTCATTTTATTTATTATGTTGCATTTGCCACTTTTGATTACGGCGCAAGGTTAATAAGCCTTCTAGCACTGCTTGGAATTGTACAAAGCTCAATGTATAAGGTGGGTACATATCAGGTACCACCTTATAAGAAATAGTAACTTCGGCCTTATCATAATCATAGAAAATACCATGTAAATTACTTACTGTAGTATAACCAGTTTGAGCTTGCTTCAATGTTGGAATAGGCTGATTTTTAAGATTTCCTAGTAGATCGCTAATGAAACCTTCCTTACGCCCTTGGTCATTAAGCATTTCATCCATAAAACTACGTAGACTATCCATGAATTAACCTCTTTGGTCTAACAATAAGCCGTTGTGAATTACACGAACAGCATCTTTAACGCGATTTTCAGCAACGAGACAGGAAATACTAATTTCAGAAGTAGAAATGATTTCAATATTGATGCCTTCTTGGCTCAAGATATCAAACATTTGAGCAGCTACGCCTGGTTGACCTAACATACCTGCACCAATGATAGAAACCTTTGCCATTTTTTCGTCGATGTTTACAGCTTCGATATCAACAGTTTTTTGTAATTCTGCTAATACTTCACGAGCTAGTACAACATCATCCATAGCTACTGTGAAGATAAGGTCAGTTTTAGGTTCACCTACGGCACGGATAGATTGAACAATCATATCAACGTCCACATTTTTTGCAGCCAATGCTTTAAATACAGTTGCTGCCACACCTGGTTTATTTTCAACGCCTACAAGGGCTACTTTTGCTGTATTAGTATCGTCAGCTACGCCAGTAATTACGTGTTTATTTGCTTCCACAGTATAATCCTCCCGAATAATAGTACCTGTTTTGTCACTAAATGTTGAACGTACGTGAATAGGTACACCATAACGGAAACCCATTTCTACGGCACGAGGTTGCATTACACCTGCACCAAGACGTGCCATCTCAAGCATTTCGCCATATGTTACTTCTTCTAATTTGAAAGCCTCTTTTGCAACGCGAGGGTCTGTAGAGTAAACACCTTCAACGTCTGTGAAGATTTCACAAACATCAGCTTTCATAGCACCTGCCAATGCAACAGCAGTTGTATCAGAGCCACCACGGCCTAAAGTAACCATGTCACCATATTCAGTAATACCTTGGAAACCTGCAACTACTACAATATTACCTTCATCCAAAGCTTCAAACACGCGATTTGGATCAACGCCCAAAATACGGCCTTTATTAAATGTATCACTACTTGTAATACCTGCTTGGTCACCTGTTAAGGACATCGCTTTATGACCACGTTCGTTGAAAGCCATCGCCATTAATGCAATCGTTACTTGCTCACCTGTAGATAATAAGCGGTCCATTTCACGGCCATAAGGCTTAGATGTTACCTCTTTAGCTAATGCTACTAAGTCATCTGTTGTATCGCCCATAGCAGATACAACAATAACGATTTTATCGTCTTCTTTCTTCTCACGAAGGACGCGATCAACAATATTAAATATTTTTTCTGGTGTAGCTACGGAACTGCCACCAAACTTTTTAACGATTAAGGCCACAATAATCCCTCATTTAACTTATTCTACTAAAAATCAATATGCATATACTTTACCATAAACAAATAGCACTGTAAAGGGATGCAAGGCAATTCATCCACTATATAAAAACAAAATTCTTTTGAGTGCGGACATAATTTTAGTGTGATTATTTCAGTTATCCTTACAATTTACATACAAAAAGACCAGCCCTAAGGCTGGTCTTTATTAGTTGATTAAGTTAATTAAGCAACTGTGATTTCTTTTTCGGATTCCCACAAACCGTGGATGTTGCAGTAGGATACAGCAATCAATTTACCAGATTTGTTCAAGGAAACTGCCAAAGAACCTTCAGAGATTGCGTGTACAGGGCCTTCGTTTGCAGTTGCGCCGTCACCGTGTACGTTGAAGGAAATTTCACCAACTTCGAATGGCAATTGAGTACCTTCAGCTACGAAGTACAATTTGATCCATTCAATGTGATGTTCTACAGTGTTAGGATGTGCGATGTCTTTACCAACGGACAATGTTACGTGGAAAGTTTCACCTGCTTTTACAGTGTCAACAGTTTCAATAACAGGAACGTGTTTTTCAGTAGCGAAATCGCCGGATTTAATGTAATCATGTACAGCCATAGTTAACCTCCTGGTTAGTCTTATATACATACTTAATGTCAAGAATATTTAGCACCTTGTGCTTATGACTATATTATACATTTTCGATATAGTTTTAGCAAGAACTTTTTCGAAAATTTTAGATTTAATTATTCCTATGACGTATAAGTTAAAACTCTATACCTTTAGCAGCCTTAATACCCTTTTCATAAGCATGCTTTACTACCTTCATCTCTGTTACCGTATCGGCAATGTCAAGGATTTCAGGTTTAGCATAACGGCCTGTCAAAATTACGTGTAAGCGCTCAGGTTTATGTTTAAGCATATCTACTACAGAATTCACATTAATAAGCTCATAATTAATGGCATTATTGATTTCATCCATAATGATGAGGTCCCATCGATCTGAATTTACTTCTTCTACTAATGTTTGCCAAGCCTCTTGAGCTGCTTCTTTGTGACGTGCCAATTCAGCCTCGCCTACTTCATCTCGTTTATAGTAAATAAATCCCTTCCCCATGGAACAAATTTCTACTTGGTCCCCTAATTTAGCAAGACCTGCTAGTTCGCCATAGCCATTACCACTTTTGATAAATTGTAAGATTAAAACCTTAAGGCCTTGGCCAACAGCGCGTAATGCAACACCTAATGCTGCTGTTGTTTTACCTTTACCATTGCCGGTATTAACTAAAATTAAGCCTCGTTCACTCATAATTAGCTCCTTTTAGCTTTATACTTAGCACATATATCAATGAAATGTTGCGCCCCTTCATCAGAACCAGCAAAGTTCAAATGTAAATACGACGCTAACACATTGTCAGTCGCATAACCACCATCATAGGATTGAGGTTTGCGGCCACCTTCTAAGTGGAATGCCCATGGGAAGTCCTCTATAGTCGGCTCCATAGTGGAGAAATGGAACTCATGACCACGAAGAGATGTATCAGCAGCTCCTAACAAGGTATCTCGCTTAGCTGTAGCCGTAACATACCCTACTTTTTGTAACTTTTGTTGCATAATGCAATTAGCCGGTACAATACCTACCGTATCATATACGGTACCCTCAAAATCGTGGATGCTTTCACATAAATACATAAGGCCACCACATTCAGCATAAATAGGCATACCTTTTTCGTTGGCTTGACGGATAGACTCCTTCATCGACTCGTTACTAGAGAGTTGGAACAAGAACATTTCAGGGAATCCACCACCAAATACTAGGCCGTCCACATCAGGAACTCCAAAGTCATTAAGCGGGCTAAAGTATACGATTTCAGCACCTTTTTCCTCTAAGGCGGCTAAACTTGCTGGATAATAGAAAGAGAACGCCTCATCATAGGCTACACCGATTTTAACTCGTTTTTCTACAGATTTAGGATCTACTGCATCTGGTAACTCAATCGCTGGCGCACTAGATGCAATCTCTAATAATTGATTGAGATTAACCATTTTTTCAACAGCTTCACGAATCGTATTTATAGCCTCTGTTGGATCAATTTCGGTAACCGGTGTGAGGCCTAAATGACGTTCCGGAGAGTGCATACGGTCATCGCGATAAATAGCACCAATAACCGGAACGCCAATCTTGGCCATACCTTCACGGACCATGCGCTCATGGTTAGCAGAGCCTAAGCGGTTAAGAATAACACCACCAAAGTTTACCTCTGGGTCATAATCACGGAAACCTTTAGCAATGGCTGCTGCGCTTTCACCCATCGCCTTACAATCAATAACTAATACCACTGGAGCATTCAATTGCATAGCAATTTGGGCAGTGGAACTAACCCCTTCGCGACCGCCATCATACAAGCCCATAACACCTTCGATAATGGCAAGGTCTACACCATTTGCCATAGTAGCAAAGAAAGGATTTAATTTGTGAGGTGGCACGAGCCACGTATCTAAATTATAGCTGTCACGGCCGGATGCAATTTTATGAAAGCCCGGATCAATATAATCCGGGCCCACTTTAAAGGATTGCACCGTACGTCCACCATTTGCATAAGCAGCCAATAAGCCCGCTACGATTGTTGTTTTACCTACACCAGAGTTTGTGCCTGCAATGACAACACGTGGAATCTGTACTGTGTTCATAGATATTACCTCGTAATACGACGTGTTTGTTAACGATCCTTACGTTTTGCAAGGATTGTAGATAAGTAGTTGAGTTTAGTATCTTTTGGCATATTGTCTAGGCCTACATATACTTGCTCATCAGGCAAACCTACACGGCTAATCATAACCGCATCATCTGCCATATTGTGTTTAAGCAATGTTTCTTGTACTTCATCAAAGTTTTTATATACTTTCATGATTACCGCATCATCAGCTACAGCCAATACAGCATCGATTTTTTCTTTAGGTGCTGTGGCCGGAACAATAGCTAGCACTTCTTCTTTCTCTACGATTGGATAGCCAAGGTGAGAACCAATAGCACAGAATGCAGTAACGCCAGGAATTGTTTCGATTTCATGGCCTGTATTTTCGATCAAACGATATACATACATGTATGTACTGTAGAACATAGGATCGCCCAATGTTAAGAATACAACGCTTTTACCTTGATCTAAGTAGGACAAGATAATGCGTTTTGCTTCTTGCCAGCCTTCCTCTTGTGTAGCATCATCCAATACCATTGGGAATACTACAGGAACGATTTCTGTATGTTCTTGAATGTATGGGGATGCAATATTAAGTGCTACAGAACCATCTTTCTTTTCTGTTTTAGGTGTGATGATAATATCAGCTTCACCTACGATGCGAGCAGCTTTCACAGTCATCAATTCAGAATCACCAGGGCCTACGCCAATGCCATATAATTTACCTTTCATGGGTTTCTCCTATTCTTATAGTTACAATCTATTTATAAATTTCATATCTTTTATTATAACTAATTTATACAAGATATACAAAGATACTATTTAATATTTGGAATTGCAGGACGATGTGGACTGCGTTTACCATACAAATCATCGATACAATCCTGCACATGTTGACGGAAGATATCGTGAATCGATTCATATTCACCAAGGGCACTATGAATTGGTTTAACTTCATAACCCGCTCCAGCAAGTTCATTGACAACGCTATCTTCTTCATCACCAAAGAGATCATTTTGTGCATGATCCCCAAGTACCAATAATAATGGGTGCACATAAATTGTGTTTGGCCGTTTGCCATCAAGCCATTCCCAAGGCATAGCTACATCTGCCACATATGGTGCATTTTCTAGTACTGCAACACGCACATTCGTAAGACCATCACGAATTAATTTAAACTGTAAATTCCCATATGAAGAATTGCCAGAACCAAGGCCACCATGACCGACCAATAATAAACCATCATCTTTGGAAATATTGAGTGGCTTAATAAAACGATCAATCAAGATTTGATAATCATCAGGATGCTCTTCTTGGCCCATGTAGTATACGAGAGGTCTACCTACGCGCAACACTTCCAGTTGGCCCTCCCCTTCATGAGCGAGAATATTATTTTTCAACTTATCAAACTCTTCACCACCTGTAAAATGTAGGGGTTGCACATAAATATGTGTATAGCCTTCTTGAATAAGTTTTTCTAATGCACCTTGCTCAGTAGGAATCTCAACCCCTCGTTCACGCAACCGCTTAACGATGATACGAGAGGAAAATGCTAATTCCACCGTATACTCTGGATAGGATTTACGGATATACTCCACAACGGAGTCAATATTATGTTCACGAGCACTGTCAACAGTGGACCCAAAGGCAACAACTAAAATAGCTTGTTTCATGGAAGTCTCCTTATCTATTTAATAATGTATCTTAATCATACCATAGACGACACGTTAGGGGCATACCATGGGACGTATAAAATAGATATTATAAATATCTTTCATAGTAAAAGTAAAAATCCTCCTCATTGGATTGCCAACAAGGAGGACTTTTACTTATGTAAAGGAGTGTGATGAGATGTATGTCTAATTATGTGAGAGATTAAATTAAGAAATCATACCTTGCACTTCCATGCGAGAGTTCGTCATAACAGGTTTTACAGATTCACGGGGCATGGGACGCTTCCTGTCGGACATGCGAATTGCTTGACCTAAATGTTTCAAGAATAAATCTTGTACATAAGGATTTTCACCAAGACCTTCATTCCAAATATCTACATTGTATCCTTCTTCAGCAAGCAATGCATAAATGGAATCAGAACGATCACCGCCAAGGTAGTCCATTAAATGTGTAGAACCAATGAGAGCTAATGGTACTACTAGTAAATCTTTATGGCCCATACGGTCTAATAATGTAAGCGCTTGTTTAAATGTAGGGAAACCGTTTGTGGTAAATACTACCACATTTGGTGCAGCCCCATACATAGCTTTCAATTGTAATGTACTAAACTCTAATTGATTTTGACCATTTGCCATGAGTACTACAGATTTATTAAGCGCTTTTGTATTAACATGACGTACGATGCTTTCTAATGTAGCTTCATAATCATCGGCATAATTCTTTACACCTAATGATGTAAGCAATGGTTTACCAATATTCACTTGTGTGAAACCATATTCATTGCTATGTAAAAACTTTAATGCTTGTTTACGCATTTGTTGGTAACACTGATCTGCTACCAATGTTACAGGTTGAATGTATACCTCATCGATGCCCATGCGAGCAAAATCCTGCATAGCCTCTGTGAAAGAAGAAATCTTATCATCATATTTCTCATTCCACTTTTCTACTAATGCATCAGATAAAAATACACGACGTACCTCCATATCGCTATACATGGAACGTACTTTTTTCTCTATACTGCCGATGGATTTCTCCACAGCATCTTGATAAATTGATCCAAAGGATGCAATAATTATGCCTTTCATATGTGACCTCCATATCGCTCATACATGATACAATCTTCATAACTGAAAATTGTTATCAACTACTATGTAATAATAGTACAAGATTACTGTATAGAAGTCAATGAGAAAAAATATCAAAATTAACCGAAATAATGTATAACCGAAGCAACACCACATAAAAGAAGGAAAAATATAACAATAAACTTAATTCGAACTATAAAGGTATCTTACATTCTCTTGTCGCCAGCTGTGATCGTACCAGAGCGATTACGTCGCCATACATCCAAAACACAAGCAATACAAAGAATAATAATTACAATATACTTCAAACCTATCATATAACTTGGCAAAGCCATATAATCGCTAAATAATGAAAGTCCAAAGAAACAATTCCCTAAGATACTAATTACAATTTTAACGATTCCTTGCCTAACTATAATGACGAGATAATTCACCATTAATAAGCCGAAGAGACCAATTACAATATTCTCAAACATATCTACCCTACTGTTTTATTACTATAGAACTCTAATCTATTTAATATATACATTACACTATTACTTCAAGATACACAAAATGGTGTTGAACTCAAGTAAGTCCAACACCATTTTTTAGATAAAAAATCACATTAAGCGCTAAAAGAATACCACCCAAACAATTACTACACCATATAAAAACATAATTGCATGAATTGTTAAAATTGAATTAATTATACTTTTCTTTTTTCTCTCGTCGTCAGTATTTATATATCTGTACCTATGTAACCATAATATACAACAATATATAATAACCGCTAATACCATACCTAAATAAAAATATGTATCTGATGTATAATAGTTAGTCTCATACAATTTATTTATTAAGTATCCAGCAATTAATACAGCAAGCAATATAGACTCTATTAAGACTTGTGATTTATTCTTTGCTTTATACATAAGAAAAATATCATACAACAACCATATGCTAATGCCTAAAATTAATAAGTCATATATCATAAACTATTTCCTATTTCATAGAATATAAACCTAAAGGTTTTTTACAAATTGCCAAGATCCCTTACCAAATAATAAATAAACTACATACATATTTATAAATGGTATCAATAATCCTAATAGCCATAGCGCACTACTACCAGAATCATGTAATCTCATAATACCAAGTCTTACAATATATATAACTACCCATATATAGGCTATATCAAATACATATACTAATAAAACAGATATAAATTCAGTTTTCGGTAGAATTTTAGAAATCATCATTACCAATAAGATGAATAAAATAATGATTAACTGATAAGCTATATAATAATATAATATTTCTCCACGGCTTACTCGCTTTGATACATTAAATAATTGTAACGATCCACTTTCCTTGATAATTGATATAACTTTATAAAAAGAAAACCCTTCCTTAAATCTATTCCAATTCTCCAAGAATGGATAATGTATATATCCCCAAGTAGTTTTAATTACACCATCAGCCTCACCATATTTATTACGTGTATTCGTCCCAGATAAAAGCAATAATATAGAAAGAATACCGAATATAAAGCCTATATTTATATTTAAGATAGTTTCAATGGAATCCACATTACGTGTAACAGTAATAACATTTTCTGAGATATCAAATGGATTATAGAGAAAATATAGTATAATTCCTATCCATACCACAAGGTATAGCCATAAACGTCCTATATCCATAATACGTTGTAATGAGATAATGGCCAAAGCTAAGATAACAACAATATAATCAATTATTCCAACCAACTGTATATACTTATCACTATAGATATTAAACTTACCTATTATCATATTAGGCATAATAATAAACATTATAAAAACAATAAAAAGCGAGAAGAAATAAGACAGACGATCTAAACGCCAATTATATTTAAGACTACATATGTTAGACTGAAATAAAGCCCACTCATTTATTAATAATTGTATCAATAAAGCTCACCCTCACCTCTCCATACATTAAGTAAATAAATTTATTTACCAATTACTTGAAAAACCATAGTCATATAGCCTACGTCTACATAAATCATAGACAACACATAAACCTAGCAGCTTATAAAAATATCGTACATAATACCAATACCAATCATAAGCTGCTCCTCTATTTATATGTATATTACCCAGCACATAAATAAAAAATCCCCCTACTAAAATAAATAAAAAAGATATTCTAGTATTATGTATTAGATCGTATACATTTTGTTTTAAAAGTATTTGTTCTCTCTCAATAAAACCAAACATAGTCCTTCTCTCTTTTATCTGATAATTTTATTTTACTAAAATTTTATATTTATTATATATCATATTTTGATGGGACGCCTACACAACTACAGTAATAAAAATGACGACCTGTACTTGTGCAGTGACATCAGGAACGAGGAACAAACAAGTATAGGTCGTCATTTTTAATTTATTTGTAGTAATGTTATTGGGCCCCATCAAAGTATGCTGGATATAAAGTAGAATAAAATTACTCATATATTCACACATTCATATCCTTATAACCAAAAAGAATATAATTATAAAAGCTAATACTATACTATATTCATCACATAAATTGCTTAAAAACCCTTAATTTTCCTATACTTCTAGGGGTATGGGGTTTATTGACACCCCTATGTTCCTTTGTTACGATTGGCTTAAGGTTATATATATGCAATTAATCTATAGTGGTCTATAAACCTATAACGATTTATATAAATTTATCTACAGCTACTTAGATCATTGCATAGACTTGTAGTTAAGTTATGGATAGGAGTATTAAAATGAAAAAACAATTAGCATTAGCATCCGCTATTCTAGGTCTTGCAGTATCCTTTGGTGCACCAGTTGTATCTAATGCTGCATATCAATTAAATGAAGAAGTAAAAGATCCTACTCCAGCATTGAAAGAAGCTGCTGCAATTGGTGTTCGTACACACAATACTGAAGCTTTACAAAACTTGCCAAACAAAGATGCTATGGTTGTTATGAGCTTTGGTACAACTTATAAAGATACTCGTGCGAAAACAATCGATGCAACTGTAGATGCTATTAAAGCAGCTCATCCAAACACAAAAGTAGTTACAGCTTTCACAAGCCATATCATTCGTGATCGTATCCAACAAAAAGAAGGTATTACTTACCCAACTCCTGAAGAAGCTTTGGCTGAACTCAAAAAAGACGGTTACACTCGCGTTGCATTAGCATCCCTTGATGTAATCCCTGGTATGGAATACAACTACGATGCAGCAGTATATAATTTGTACAAAGATAACTTCAAAAAAATGACACTTGGTACATCTCTTATGTACTGGATGGGTCAAGAAAACCAAACTGACCAAGTTATTGAAACATTAAAAGCTGTTCAATCTCAATTCCCTAAATTAGGCAAAGAAGACGCTCTTCTTATCATGGCTCATGGTACCCCAGATCCTTCCAATGCTTATTATTCTGTAATTCAAGACCGTATCCATACTCTTGGTATGAAAAATGTATTTATCTACACAGTAGAAGGTACTCCAAATCTTGAACAAGTTATCCCTCAATTGAAATTACATGGTATTAAACATGTTACATTGATGCCATTCATGATGGTTGCTGGCGACCATGCAAACAACGACATGGCTGGTGCCGAACCAGATTCCCATAAATCCATCCTTGAAAAAGAAGGCTTCAAAGTTGACACTTACATCCATGGCTTAGGTGAAAACCCTAACATCCGTAACTTATTCGTTGAACGTGCTAACGAATCTTGGGACGCATTACAAAAATAATTAGTTTCATAATTTAACTAGTATCGTTATATAACGTACATAGGAGTACATCATGAAAAAATTACTACTCTGTAGTCTAGCTTTGGTCATGGTTGTACTAGCAATAGCTGGGTGTGGTAAATCCACATCCAGCTCTTCTGCTACTACGAAGGAACTTACCTTTAATGGTGAAACCTACACTGTACCAAAGGATCCGCAACGCATCGCTGTTCTTTCAAACTCTGTATTGTCCATGCTATACGCAGTGGATGGCAAAGCTATCTCCCGTGCTAGCACAACAGATAAATTAGCTCCAGATTTAGAAGCATTACCTGCATTAGGTCAAACGGCTAATATCAACATGGAACAACTATTAGGCTTGAAGCCAGATGTGGTATTGGGTTTGGAAAACCAACATAAAAAATATGAATCCCAATTACAATCTAACAATATTCCAGCAGTGCTTTTTAATTACGATGGCATCAAGGATAATGTACCAATGCTAACATTCCTTGGTGAGTTAACAAACCATCAAGATAAGGCTAAATCCGTTATTGCAACCTATGAAAGCAACATTCAAAAGGTAAAAGATGCTATTAAAAACCAACAACCTGCACGTGTGGCTGTATTACGTGCTACCGGTAAAGGTGTGACAGCCGAAACCGACGAAGCGGTAACTGCATCTATGGTCAAAGAACTAGGTATGACAAATGTTGTTGCCTCCCACCTAGAGGGTACAACCAAGGATAAAACTGTCCCTTACTCTCTTGAAACATTGACGGCAGATAATCCTGATATTATCTTCGTTGTTACAATGGGTAAAGAAGAAGAAATTACAAAAGCTATGAAACAAGCTATGACAGATAATCCTGCATGGGCTAATTTAAAAGCTGTACAAAATAACCGCGTAATATATTTACCATCTAAACTATTCCTATTAAACCCAGGTCTACAAACACCAGAAGCTATGGCACGTTTAGTTAAAGAAGCCTATGGTATTAATGTTACATTCTAACATATTGCATCATGCGAAAGAGGGCATCCCCCAAATAGGGAATGCCCTCTTTTTTATTAATATCAAGCTACTCAACTAATCCTTTTACGCGCACATATTTTTTATTATCAAATGTATCAAGTTGTACATCTACAGAGAAAACATCTCTAAACAACTCATCCGATATTATTTTATTTGTTTCTCCTGACGTTACTAAATACCCTTCTTTTATAACAGCCATATGATGTGAATATTGAACCGCCTGTGTTAGTTCGTGAAGTACCATGAGAACGGTTAAATTTTGTTCCTTATTTAAACGTTTCAATAACTCCATAATTTCTAATTGGTGATTAATATCTAAATACGTTGTTGGTTCGTCTAAGACTAATAATTTTGGTTGCTGTGCTAGTGCCATAGCAATCCAAACACGTTGCCGTTCGCCACCAGATAGGGATGGGATTAATTGTTCTCTCAAATGATTCGTTTTCGTGATATGTAACGCATAGTCAACGATTTCACGATCTTCTTTAGCCGTGTTTTTCCACCAATTTTGGTATGGATACCGTCCACAATATACCAATTCTTCTACGGTCATATCCTTTGGCATATTAGGCACCTGTGGCAGAAACGCCATTTGACGTGCCAATTCATTTTGTGAATACGACTGTAATGGTTTACCTAAAATAGTCACACATTCACGAGGACTATGAATATATCCAATCATAGAACGTAAGAGTGTACTTTTACCACAACCATTAGGCCCTATTAAGGTCGTTATTTTACCAACAGGAACCGATACATTAATATCATGTAAAATATGACGCTCACCGAGAGTTACGGATAACTGTTTTACATCAATAGCCGTATTCATTAGTTATCCCTCCTCAATAGATATAAGAAGAATGGCGCCCCAAAGAATGCCATAATAATGCCAACCGGTACCTCGATTGGGCTCCACATAACACGCCCTACCGTATCGCTAACAACGAGGACAAGTGCACCTAATAATGCGGATCCAGGAAGTAAATACGCATAATCATTACCGATGATTAAACGCAACATATGAGGGATTACGAGGCCTACAAAACCAATCAAGCCCGCAATACTAACGGCGCCTGCTGCCAATAGAGCCGCAACGGCGGTCATAACAAACCGCGTTTGCTCTACCTTAAGGCCTAATCCCTTTGCAGTTTCGTCACCTAAACTTAAAATGGTAAGTCGTTTAGCTCCTAAGCAAGCAAAAATAAGACCGACTAACGCGTATGGGAACAGAACCTCTACTTGAGGCCAACTGCGTGCAGCCAAGCCCCCTACCATCCAAAGTAAGGCTCCTTGCACACGATCTCCATAGAATACAAGTAGTGCAGAAATACCAGAGCCTAAAAAAGCAGCCACTGCAACACCAGCCAAGATGATACGGCTTGGGCGTACACCATTCTTCCAAGCAAGAGCATATACCATCATCGCCGCAGTCATAGCACCTAAAAAGGCTACCAACGGAACTATATGGTCATACCCAGGAAATAAAATAAATATGATAACACCAGCTAATCCAGCACCAGACGAAACGCCTACGATTTGAGGATCTGCCAAAGGATTTTTCATAACCGCCTGTAAAATAGCACCCGATACGGCTAAACAAGCGCCAACTAATGCAGCAACTATATTACGAGGTAACCTAATATTCCAAATGATTTGCGATGCTGTATCTGTTAGCTCACTAGCCCACAAGGTATGCCAAATCTCCGATAGTGACACAGGTGTGGAACCCCAAATCAGCGAGATAATCATACTGGCTACGACAGCAATAATTAAGACAATAATAACTGATATGCGAAATAGTTTTCGTTCATTCAGAGAGTCCACAGTAACCTCTCCTTTCACTAATACATGGTACTATCAGCACCCGTATTATACATATAAACCTCATAATAGATACAGTAAAACCCGAATCGCCAGTAGTATGCAACGATTCGGGTTACTTATTATTTAGACTCTTTGCCTTCTACGAAGAGCATGTCATTGCGTTTTACGTCTGTGTAAAGCAATGCATTACATACGGAAGCAGCAATTGGGCTACCACCTTTGTTGCCTTTTACAGTGATGTAAGGAACTGGGGATACTTCCATCAAGTAATCTTTGGATTCTGCAGCGCCTACAAAGCCTACAGGGATACCAATGATAAGAGCTGGTTTAACGCCTTCTTCAAGAGCCAAACGCAATACTTCGTACAATGCTGTTGGCGCATTACCGATAGCAACGATTTGGCCTTCTAATTGTTTACCAAATGTACGCATAGCTGCAATGGAACGTGTTACGCCTAATTCTTTAGCCATTTTAGCTACATTTTCATCTTTAATTAAGCAATGTACTTCGTTGCCGCGAATTTTAAGAGCTGGTTTAGAAATACCTGTGCGAACCATTTCCACATCTGTATAAATATCTGCACCATTATCTAATGCTTCGATACCTTTTTGAACAGCATCAGGGCTCATTTTTACGAGT
>CABTYY010000018.1:0-20444 GCA_902489125.1 uncultured Veillonella sp. | reverse complement strand
TCAGACGTGTGCTCTTCCGATCTGGTTATGAGCCGGTTGCTCTACCCCTGAGCTATAGGCCCACAGTTAGTTTCTAGCTTATTAATTATACCGAATAGCCTGACTATTAGTCAAGATATCTGCTCTACGACTGTTTCATCAACATAAAACGGTGAATCATATTATCTTCGTTAAATACGCCCTTTGTAGCTAATGTAGTAGTCTGGCTATCTGTAGATTTAATCCCTCTCGCACTCATACAACTATGAGAAGATGTAATATGAACAATAACATCCTCTGACCCTGTAGCTAGCGAAATAACTTCAGCTATATCTTCTCCAATTTTTTCTTGTAATTGCAATCGTTTGCAACACATTTCAGCAATGCGAGGTATTTTAGATAAGCCAATAACACGACCTTTAGGAATATAGCCAATGCTAATACTCATATCATACATCAAAGCCATATGGTGTTCGCAATGGGAAAAACACGTAATATCCTTTACTACAACCATTTGATTTGTATCGACTTCAAAGGTCTTACCATACATCTCTGCAATCTCAGCATTCGTATACTGAATCCCTTCATATACCTCTGCCATCATTTGAGCTACGCGCTTAGGCGTTTCTACTAAACCTTCACGATTAGGGTCCTCCCCTAAGGCTTCTAGCAATTGATATACAAGTGATTCTATTTTTTCTGTATCCATATGTTCCCCTTTATATCAAGGTGTTATCATATCATAATGTATCATACTGCATTAAAAACACTCGATACGCTGCACCATAACTATACTATACACCTTTTGCATCAGGATCCCATACAAATTTATGAATCTGTAATTGGAATCGTATATTTTGTAGATTATGCTCTTTCATATAATCAATAATAGCAGCTGCCTCTATTTTTCCCCACACTGGCGATACATAGATTTGAGCCTTTGTAGGATATTGATTAATCATACGACGCATACAGTCTAAATCCTCTACAGAACCTACTACAAATTTAATTAAATCCTGTTCACTAGAAACCTTGAATATATCTAAATTCATAGATTCCTCAGCTAAAGAGGATGGTGTTTTATAATCGTAGGTAAACCACACATTATCTCGGTAAAAGCTCGGTATAATCGTGCCATTTGTTTCAATATTAAAATCGTAAGGACTTTCACTATTTAATACGTCTTGAGAGTCTTCAGATACATTATTTCCCGTAGTCGATTGTTTCTCAACACACGGTTTATCCTCTAATTTAGCAGATTTACGACGATTTAATTCATCGATTAGCTCCACTACAGCAGCTTCTTGTAATAGTGGCTCACCACCCGTAATGGTAATTCGATGATTGCCTAAACTTTCAATAACATCAGCCACCTCTCGGACGGTCATGTCTGTGAAAGTACTATCAATGCCATAACTATAGGTAGTATCACAATATGAACAGCGTATATTGCAATCATGAAGGCGTAAGAATGTGGTTAATAGCCCTTGCCGACTTCCTTCACCATCAATAGAAGCGAAGATTTCAATCACGTTCATAAATAGCTGTGTTCCCTTCAGACTCTTGAACCTCTACCTTGAAACATTTAGGGCCCAACTCATCGGCAATCCATTTTGCCATGTTTTCAGCAGTAGGATTGATATCGCCTAATACATCATTGATATGACGATGATCTAAACGGCCATGAATTTTTTCTTTAATAATGGTAAAGTCGATGACCATGCCATTATGGTCTAACTCTTCAGAACGAGCATGAACCGTAATAATCCAATTATGTCCATGAAGATTTTGACATTTGCTTGGATAATCTAATTTCAATTGGTGAGATGCACTCACCTCTAATCGTTTTGTAACTGTAAACATTATATCTCCTAAATATTATATGAACTTTAATATATTATATGCACTTTAATATTTGCTATGTATTACATTAAAAGGCTTTAACGTACTTTTATCACTTACGTTTACTATCTTTAATTATATCACAAAAGGGTTGCAACACAGCACAATAGCACTGTATTACAACCCTTAAGAGATTCGATATCTTATAAGAAGTCTTTAATTTTATCGCGTTTACCACGATTGCGCAATTTAGTAAGCGCTTTACCTTCGATTTGACGGATACGTTCACGAGTTACATTGAAATGTTGACCTACTTCTTCCAATGTACGCGGTTTACCATCTTTCAAACCAAAACGCAAGATCAATACTTGTTGCTCACGGTCAGTTAAGCATGTAAATACATCTTCAATTTGTTCTTGTAATAAGATATAGCTAGCTGCATCATCTGGAGCAATAGCATCTTGGTCTTCAATGAAGTCTCCCAAGTGAGAGTCTTCCTCTTCACCAATTGGAGTTTCCAATGATACTGGTTCTTGTGCAATTTTTTGAATTTCACGCACACGCTCTACCGTAATCCCCATACCTTCTGCAATTTCCTCTGGTAATGGTTCACGACCTTTATCTTGCAACAATTGTCGGGAAATACGAATCAATTTATTGATTGTTTCTACCATATGTACTGGAATACGAATTGTACGAGCTTGGTCCGCAATAGCACGAGTAATCGCTTGACGAATCCACCATGTAGCATATGTGGAGAATTTATAACCCTTTGTATAGTCGAACTTATCTACAGCTTTAATAAGGCCCAAGTTACCTTCTTGAATCAAGTCCAAGAATAACATACCACGACCTACATAGCGTTTTGCAATACTTACAACGAGGCGCAAGTTAGCATCTACCAATTTTTTCTTAGCCTTTTTGGCAAGTTGAACGTCTTTATATGTAGCATCTTCTGCTGCGCCAGCTTCAATTTGCTTAGCTAAAACAATTTCCTCATCAGCGGAAAGCAATGGAACACGACCGATTTCTTTGAGGTACATACGCACTGGATCATCAATGTTAACGCCAGAGTCTACACTTAAATCGATGGAGATATTCTTTTCACTAGAAGTATCCTCTTCATCCTCTTCTTCTGGCTCTATTGGATTAGCATCAGCGTCCTCACCGTCGATATCAGCCACTACTTCAATATTTAACTTACCAAATGTAGTATAAATATCATCTAATTGTTCTGCAGTAAGATCAGTCTGCTCATGAAGAGCATCTGAAATCTCTGATTGTGTCAACACACCGGTTTTCCGGCCTTTTTCAAGAAGTTGTTCAACAATCTCCTCTATTTGACTTTTTTGTACTTTCTTAGCCACAGCGCTCTCCTTTTTACATTATATTACTTAGACCATTCTCTAATTAAGTTCTGTATTTCCTGACACTTATGTAATTCGCTAATAAATGTCGAATCTCCTGCCCGTTTTAGTTGATCCGCCATAATTGAATGCGCTTTATACTGTTCACGCAATGAATGAAGCCTTATCTTGCGGATTAATCCAGGCACTTGCACCTTATATTCATCGTCACTCATAACAATCAATCTAGAGTAAATATCATACTCCGATGGCGATAAAACAGACTGAATGGTAGTATCATCTAGACGACCTTCTTGTTTAAATAAGGTGAATATCTTTTCTATTATACCGCGATATTCAATTTTTTCAAAGTCCTCTAATGGCAAGTAGCTCATCATATGTTGTAACACTTCACCATCTGTAAATGCTAAGGACAATAATTTCTCTGCATCGCCTTTAGGTAAATCCTGTGTTGGCAAAGGTGCAGATGCGGTATCCACTAATTCAATTTGTCCTTTTTTTACATAGTCTCTGAAATATCTAAAGATACTACTATTATCAAGCCACAAAGGTAATGCCAATGTTTTTAATGCATCATCCCGTTGTGTTTGACTATCTATATTAGCAATATACGGGAATACATCAGCCAATACAGCTTGCTTCCCTTCCGTATCATTTGTGTCGTGTTTAATTAGGGACTCACTCAATAAATAATCAAGAGGCTTAACCGCTTTAGCCACTAAATCTTTAAACGCTTGTCCCCCATGATTGCGTACATAATCATCTGGATCTTTGCCATCTGGCATAGCGAGAACACGCACCTTGAAGTCCGTATTTTGCAATAATTCTATAGCTCTAGCCGCCGCTTGACGACCTGCTCCATCCATATCATAGGCCAGTACAATTTCATCAGCCTGCCGCATCAAGATATGCCCATGGTCTCGTGTATAAGCCGTCCCCAAAGATGCTACCACATTAGTAACACCATGGTTATGGGCAGAGATAACGTCCATGTACCCTTCCACAAGGATAGCTTGTCGTTCTTGACGAATGGATTTATAAGCCTTATCAAAGGCAAATAGTAGTTTCCCCTTTTCAAAGATGGCCGATTCTGGTGAGTTCAAATATTTTGGTGTACTATCATCCATGACACGTCCACCAAAGGCAACTACACGACCTTTGCCGTCCATGATAGGGAACATAATACGGTTTCTAAAGAAATCATAAAACTGCCCCTTTTGGTTTTTACGGACTAAATTCAATTCCAAGAGAATCGAATCATCGATCCCCCGTTCGTGAAAGGCACGATACAACTTATCCCAACCATCTGGAGCAAAGCCTAATTTAAATTTTTCAATCGTCTCTTTTGTAAGGCCCCGTTTTTTTAAATAATCAAGGCCAACCTTACCAATGGATGTTTGAGTAAGGCAATTATGGAAAAATGTAGCCGCTAATTCTGACGCTTCATATAGTTTTTTCCGTCGTTCATCGCGAGCTCGTTGTTCTGGTGAAAGCTTAGCCTCTGGCAATGGAATATTAGCGCGATTAGCAAGGCGCTCTAACACCTCAACAAAGCTTAAATGCTCAAGTTCCATAAGGAATTTAATGACATTCCCCGATGCATGACAGCCAAAACAATAATAAAAGCCCTTTTCAGGGGCAACACTAAAGGACGGCGTCTTTTCATTATGAAATGGACAACAACCCCAATAGTTCTTGCCACGTTTCTTTAAGGCTACATGCTCAGATATTACTGATACAATATCATTTGCATCTTTGATTTGTTCAATCAATTCATTTTCAAAATATCGGCTCATAGCCAACGCCTCCTTCCCTTATATATATTAATTCGATATACAAATAAAAAATCCTCTATTTGTAAAGTAATTTAATCAATTATCAAATCGACCTATTTAGTAACTAATACGAATTATAGGAATCACCATCTATTATGGATCAATACATGGTGATTCCTATACGCCGTATCCTTTTATAGTCTGCGAATAATATTTGATAATAATAGGCTGCAATGAAATCATTGCAGCCTATACTTATCGCTTATAGCATATTATTTTGCGTAATCCACAACGCGAGTTTCACGAATAATTACGACCTTAATTTGGCCTGGATATTCGAGTTCAGACTCGATGCGTTTTACGATATTCCGAACGAGTAATGTAGACTCAGCTTCATCAATCTTATCCGGTTTTACTACAACGCGAATCTCACGACCTGCTTGAATAGCAAAGCATTTTTCAACGCCTTCGAAGGATTCAGCGATTTCTTCCAATTTAGATAAACGTTTCAAATAGTTTTCTAATGTTTCTCGACGTGCTCCAGGACGAGCCGCAGAGATAGCATCAGCAGCTGCAACTAATACAGCTTCTACAGATTGGAACTCTTCATCACCATGATGAGCGCCAATGCAGTTAATTACTGCTGCGCTTTCACGATATTTACGAGCCACATCAACACCAATTTGAACATGAGAACCCTCAAGTTCACGGTCCAATGCTTTACCAATATCATGGATTAAACCACCTCGTTTAGCCAATGTTACATCACAGCCTAGTTCAGCTGCCATCAAACCTGCTAAATGAGATACTTCAATAGAATGTTTCAAAACGTTTTGACCGTAACTAGTACGATATTTCAAACGACCTAAAATCTTTACAATTTCAGGATGTAAGCCATGAACATCAGCTTCAAATGTTGCTTGTTCACCAGCTTCTTTAATAGTTTGGTCAACTTCTTTGCGAGCTTTACCAACCATTTCTTCAATACGAGCTGGATGGATACGACCGTCTACAATCAATTTTTCCAAAGCAATACGAGCCACTTCACGACGAATTGGATCGAAGCCGGAAAGAATAACTGCTTCTGGTGTGTCATCGATAATCAAGTCAATACCTGTTAATGTTTCGAGTGCACGAATATTACGGCCTTCACGACCGATAATGCGACCCTTCATTTCATCATTAGGCAATGCCACTACGGATACGGTAGTCTCCGCTACATGGTCAGCTGCGCAACGTTGGATAGCAGAGGAGATAATTTCTTTTGCTTTTTTCTCCGCGTCATCCTTAGCTTGCTGCTCCATTTCCTTAACCATAATCGCCGTTTCATGACGAATTTCTTGTTCCACATTCGTTAACAAGATATTCTTAGCTTCTTCAAATGTCATACCAGAAATACGTTCCAATTCTGCCATTTGTTTTTCATACAAAGCTTCAATTTTTTCACGGCTTTGGGCTAAGTCAGCTTCTTTGCGATGTAAAGCTTCCTCTTTGTGCTCAATATTGTCTAATTTTTTATCCAAAGATTCTTCTTTTTGAAGAATACGACGTTCCATACGTTGAAGTTCAGAACGGCGATCTTTATTTTCTCGTTCTACATCAGAACGGAGCTTATGAATTTCTTCTTTCGCTTCTAATAAAGCTTCTTTCTTTTTAGACTCAGCTGTGCGTTCACCATTAGCGATGATACGTGCAGCCTCTTGTTCAGCTTGATTCAGTTTTCCTTCAGCAATATTTTTTCTTAAAAAATAGCCTACCCCTAGTCCAATCAGTACCATTACCACTGCAATTAGACTATACTCTAAAATCAGTCTCACCTCCTCTTAAATTCTCAAAATTGAGCTTTCATGCTCCTTTTTATGCCCTTCATGCATTAAATTATCATTTAGCCATATCATCATATAAATAAATAAGGCTATTATTAATTTTAGACTTGAAAGCCCTTTCTGTCAAGATTTTACAAGCCTAGTAAGGCCTCTTAAAAAGCACTATCTATTCATAAAAATCATTGCATACAACTTGGATAGTACTCGTTGAGAATCCTCTATATTTGAGAAAATTAAATACTTTTACACGAGGAGTGTCTTCTTCATTGAGAATGGAGCCAAACTTTTTCTCTACAACGCGATAAGCGGCTTTCACTTCATCATAATTAGAGATTTCCTGAGGCACGGTAAGACCTCGCAGTTTCATCTTTTGCTTAATCATATAGGCCCCGTATTTTTGTTCTTTCATCAAGTACGCCAATACTTGCTCAGATAAGCGCTCATCATTGATGTAATCATAGTCTCTAAGACGTTCAAGGACCCGCTCAATGATTGGGTCCTCGATTTGTTTACGTCTCATTTTTTGTGTCAGTTCATAAGAACTAAGAAATCGTTGAGCTAGGAAGCGATACGCTTGATCCATAGCAGCTTGCATCGTTTCGTCACTCATGATTATACTTCTTCAGTTACTTCTTCACCGATTACATCAATTTCTTCTGTACCAACAGCTAATGTATCGCGAATAATACGATCGATTTCATCAGCGATTTGTGGATTATCTAACAAATATTGTTTAGCTGCTTCTTTACCTTGGCCCATGCGTTCACCATTATAGGAATACCATGCACCAGATTTATTGATGATTTCCATATTTGTGCCGATATCAATAAGTGTACCAGCTTTGGAGATACCTTCACCGTACATCAAATCAAACTCAGCTGTTTTGAAAGGAGGTGCTACTTTATTTTTAACAACTTTAACTTTAGTGCGAGCACCAACATTTTCGTTATTAGCTTTAATTAATTCACCCTTACGAACATCAAGACGTACGGAGGAATAGAATTTCAACGCACGACCACCTGTTGTAGTTTCAGGATTACCAAACATTACGCCTACTTTTTCACGCAATTGGTTGATAAAGATAACAACAGTTTTAGATTTGCTGATGATACCAGTCAATTTACGCAATGCTTTACTCATCAAACGAGCTTGTAGACCTACGTGAGCATCGCCCATCTCGCCGTCGATTTCGGCTTTAGGAACCAATGCTGCAACGGAGTCAACTACGACGATATCTACAGCGCCACTGCGAACAAGGGCTTCTGTAATTTCAAGAGCTTGTTCACCATTATCTGGTTGAGAAATCAACAAGTTATTGATGTCTACGCCCAAGTTGCGAGCATATACAGGATCCATCGCATGCTCCGCATCGATGAAAGCTGCAATGCCACCTTGTTTTTGCGCTTCTGCTACAGCGTGAAGAGCTACTGTTGTTTTACCAGAGGATTCTGGACCGTAGATTTCAATTACACGGCCACGAGGGAACCCACCTACGCCAACAGCGATATCGATTGCAAGAGAACCAGAGGAGATAACCTCTACGTTCATGCGATCTGCTGCTTCACCAAGACGCATAATAGCGCCTTTACCAAAGTCTTTTTCAATTTGTTTTAACGCGTTATCCAACGCTGCTTGTCTGCCATCTACAGCCATTCTTTTATTTCCCCTTTTCTGTTATATAAGTATAAACATAGTAAAGTGCTAGTTCTGCTGCACTTTGTCTAATATCTTCACGATTACCAATTAAATTAGCCTTATGAGCCACAGTCCCATAAGGTCCAGTAACCCCAAACCATACAAGACCAACTGGCTTTTCAGGACTACCACCGCCAGGACCAGCTATACCAGTCGTAGAAACGGCATATGTTGTTTGACCAACAGTTCGTGCCCCCTCAGCCATAGCCTTAGCAACTTGCTCACTAACGGCCCCATAGGTGTCTAACATATCTTGAGGTACACCTAATACACGATGTTTGACATCATTGCTATAGGAAATAACACCGCCCATATAGTATTCACTGCTGCCACTGACATTAGTCAATAACTTACCAACTAAGCCAGAGGTGCAAGATTCTGCAGTACTAATCGTACTGTGTTTCTCTAGTAAAGCACGACCCAGAGTTTCCTCCATAGAAACACTTAAATCACGCCCCACCCGAGAACCTAAACGATCTCGAATGATAGCATCCCAAGGATTGAGAAGCTCATGTGCGGCCTCTAAGGTATCAGCCTTAGCCGTAATGCGCACCTCAATATAGCCTTTTTTGATTAATAACGCTATAGTCGGATTTGATTGATTCTTAATGAGATCCATTAAGGTATTTTCCAAATCGATTTCGCGAATATCATATACACCATATCGATAAGAGGTAACCACACCTTGTGAACCAAAGCGCTCATACAAATATGGAACTACACTATCTTGGAACATGCCCTTCATTTCACCAGGAGGTCCTGGCAAAAGAATATAGGTAGTATCTCCATCTTCAACGACAACACCTGGCGCTACACCTACTGGATTATGTAGTACCTTTGCATCTTCTGGCAATTGTGCTTCTCGACGACTTACATCGGGCACAGTACGTTTTACACGTTGGAAAAATTTTTCAACCTCATCCATCGCCTCTTGATTAAATATAATCTTCCGGCCCACAGAATCGGCCAATACATTCCGTGTAATATCGCCCTGTGTCGGGCCAAGCCCACCAGTACTAATAACAATGTCTGCCCGAGAGCTAGCTAACTGAAAAACTTCAGCCATACGCTTTGGATTATCTCCTACTACCGATTGATGAGCAATAGTATATCCTAATTTATTTAATTCTTGTGCTAACCAAGATACATTAGTGTTAACTGTATCACCTAGCAATAACTCTGAACCTGTAGAAATGAGTTCTACAATCATCAGATCACCTCCACAATCGAATGTATCGAGCTGTGTTTTATTCTACAACCGTAGCTACTACGTCGTAAGCAAAGCCTTGCTCTACTTGTACCTTAAGAATATCTCCAAGTTGAATCTCTTCTCCGCAGTCTTCAATGTACATATTACCGTCTACATCAGGTGCTTGAGATTTTAAGCGTCCTTTAGCGAGTAATGTACCATTCTCACCTTCCTCGATTTCTTCTACCATTGCATAGTCAATAGTACCTTCTAAATCGCGGTTATTTTCTTCAGAAATAGCGGCTTGAATGGACATGAGAATATGATAACGGTCTTCTTTGACCTCTTCTGGCACTTGGTCTTCACGCGCACCAGCTGGTGTACCTTCCTCTTGAGAGTAAGTAAATACGCCCATATTATCAAATTTGATTTCTTTTACAAAATCGCAAAGTTCCTCAAATTGCTCATCTGTTTCACCAGGGAAGCCAACGATAATAGATGTACGCAATGTAATATGTGTAGGAGCATTTCTAATTTTCTTAAGCAACCGTTCAATATCATTACGATCATCTCGACGATTCATTTGTTTTAAAATATCGTTATTAACATGTTGTAGTGGAATATCTACATATTTACAAAGTTTTGGCTCATTAACGATAAGATCTAACAGTTCATCGGAGAAGAATGTTGGATATAGGTATAACATGCGAATCCATTCGATGCCTTCTACCGTAGTTAACTCCTTAAGCAATGTAGTCAACAAAGGCTTTCCATCGTTAAGGTCAATACCATAACTAGTTGTATCTTGAGCAATCAGAACAACTTCCTTAACACCTGCTGCAGCTAAGCGTTCCACTTCAGCCTTAATAGACTCGATAGTACGACTGCGGAATGCACCACGCACCTTTGGAATAATGCAGAAGGTACAACCATTGTTACAGCCTTCCGCAATTTTTACATACGCACTGTAACGAGGTGTTGTTTGAATACGAGGCATGCGTTCATCATAGATATTTGTAATATTTTCCATGATACAACTACGATTGCCATGCTCAATAGCATCAACAGCTACCATGATTTGGTCCCATGCACCTGTACCAATCAAAGCATCAATTTCAGGAATTTCTTTGAATAGCTCATCCTGATATTGCTGACTTAAGCAACCTGCTACAATAAGGCCTTTACATGTACCATCTTCTTTATATTGAGCTACCTCAAGAATGGTATTGATAGACTCCGCTTTGGCTTTCTCAATAAAAGTACAGGTATTTACGACGATAAGATCTGCTTCGCTTAGGTCCTCTGTAATCGTATAGCCATTATCTTTCAATAAGCCTAACATTACCTCTGTATCTACTAAGTTTTTAGCACAACCTAGGCTAACATATCCTAATTTCTTACCCATTCTATATCCTTTCTTAACAAGATTATTTTCAATTTACTACCTTAATAGGATCTATATAACTGAGTTATTCCTTACGGAAACGCACTTGGCTAACCCAGTGATTTAGTAATAATTTTTTACCATCAATGGTGTAACCACCATTTACAGGCCATAAAATTAGCTCATGTCCCAATGAGTCTTTTGGCTCATCCATTTCTGGGTTTGTAAATATATAGGTGAAGTTATTTTCAACCATATACTTTGCAGTCTTTGTAGACAACAACCAATTAATAAATTCGACGCTATCTGCTTTATGTTTTGAATTTTTTAATACGGCCGCCCCAGTTACATAATAAGAGGTCCCATCTGTTGGATAAATGACCTTAATTGGATATCCATGACGCGTATATTGGGCCGCATCAGATAAATTACCAATGCCGATATTAGACTCCCCAAGCGCTGTTAAACGAACTGGGGTAGACAAGAACTTAGCATGTTGTATTATATGTGGCTTTAAGCTATATAAATAGTTCAGTGCCTCAGGCTCGCCTCTATATTCCACCATGTTATATAACAAATTAGCTGCATTTTGGGATGCTACAAAATCGGTCATCACAATAGACCAATCACCTTGTTTGCCCAATGTATCCCAAGTAGTAATATATTTACCTATCCCATTGTAGAAGGTATCATTTTGAACAAATACGATAGGATCATACCAAAGACCTACCCAATATCCATTTGTATCCTTTAGATTGTCACGAACCTCGTCAATTTTCTCATTAACGATAGGTGCATATTTTCCAGTATTAGCACCTACAACAAGGTTATCCTCAGAGGTAAGTACAATATCACCAGATGTATCAGCTACATTTGAGGCCGAACGTTGCGCCATTTGCTCCTCTGTAAGAGGCATAACGGTAACTTTTACATTCTTCTCATCTTCATAACGATCAGCAAGCAATGTAGTTATATTATTTGGTAAGTCTGTATAAACTGTAATCTCACCACGAACTGGCTCTTTTGCATGTTCCAATTGTTCTTGATGGTAAAAGTTTACGCCATAGGTCAACATTCCTACCACAAAAAGGGCTAAAATGCCCGGAGCAATCCATCGTTTCATATATGCCTCCTATAAGACATAAAGTATCCCCCAATGAGACTCGTAAAACTCATCTCTATAATTAACGACCACCACGGCTTTTGTTAGAGGGACGACTTTTAGTCATACCACTGCGAGATGATCTTCCCTTACTACGCTGCTCACCGGACTGACGTCCGCTGCGACGATTATTAGCTTGTACACTATTGCGGTTTCCACCGCCCGTACCAGTACGATTACTATTGCGACCAATTGGGCGTGGTAGAATCAAACATTCTGGTCCAAATCCAATTAAATCACGCCGATTAGCTTCAATGAGTGCTTCTTTTACAAGATCATAATTTTCAATATTTTTATATTGCATTAAAGCCCGTTGCTTAGCTTTATCTCTACCTTTTTTTGCTACATATACGGGCTTTCCATCTAGAGGATTAATACCCGTATAATACATACAAGTCGATAGGCTGCCTGGTGTAGGAATAAAATCCTGTACTTGTTCTGGATACATATGTTGATCACGCAAGAACTCTGCTAATTCAATAGCATCCTCCAAGGCACAACCAGGATGAGAACTCATAAAGTATGGCACTAAATATTGCTTCTTACCAAGCTTTTTATTAGCCTCTTCAAACCAAGATTTGAACGTGAGAAACTCTTCCTTACCAGCTTTCCCCATCATATTTGTAACCCGTTTAGATACGTGTTCTGGTGCTACCTTCAATTGGCCACTAACGTGAAACTCACACAGCTCTCGTACGAAGTCTTTATTGTTATCTGCTAGAACATAGTCATAGCGCAAACCAGAGCGAACAAATACCTTTTTTACCCCTTTTAGCTTACGTAATTTACGGAGTAAAGCAATATAATCATCATGATTTGTATTAAGATTTTCACAAGGCTCTGGAGCCGCACAGGTACGACCTTTACAAGCGCCATATACAGCTTGTTTATCACATGCTAAATGACGGAAGTTTGCCGTAGGGCCCCCAACATCGTGAATATAGCCCTTAAAATTGTCCATCTCAATCATAGTTTGAGCTTCGTCGATTAAAGACTCATGACTACGATTTTGGATGATGCGACCTTGATGATTGGTAATGGCACAGAATGAACAGCTACCAAAACATCCGCGTTGACTAACAAGGCTAAATTGTACTTCACTTAACGCTGGTACGCCACCTTTATCATTGTATTTAGGATGCCACTTACGTGTATATGGCAAGTTATATACACCATCCATTTCCTCCTGTGTCAAAGGCAAAGCAGGCGTATTTTGAATAAGATATCTGTCCCCATGCTTTTGGACCACCATACGACCATAAAATGGGTCTTGTTCATCATATTGAATACGGAATGCATCAGCAAAGGCCATCTTATCGGTTTTAATTTCCTCAAAAGACGGGCATTCAACATAGTCTATAGTAGGAATTTCCTTTGCCATGTAACAAATACCGCGAATAGATGGCAAGGACTCTTTAAAGCGACCTTGATCTAACGCATCTGCTAATTCCACAATTTGAAGTTCACCCATACCATAAACAAGTACATCGGCCTTAGAATCAACTAAGATAGAGCGACGTACCGTATCTGACCAATAATCATAATGACCAAAGCGACGCAAGGATGCCTCTATACCACCGATAATAAGCGGCACATCACTATATGCCTCTTTCATGCGGTTCGCATATACCAAGGTAGCACGATCCGGACGATGACCAGATTCACCACCGGGAGAATAATCATCTTGACGGCGAATCTTCTTTGCGGCCGTAAATTTATTGAGCATTGAGTCTAAATTCCCTGCTGTAACAAGGGACGCTAGACGCGGTTTACCTAGTTTTTTGAAAGCCTCTACATCATTCCAATCTGGTTGATCTATAATGCCTACACGATAGCCTTTGGACTCTAGGTACCTGCCGATAACGGCAGGAGCAAAGGACGGATGGTCTACATAGGCGTCCCCACTGATGAGGACAAAGTCTAATTCGGCCCAGCCACGTTCCTTCATATCCGAAGGTTCTGTTACTAAAAATCTATCCATCGATTGAGTAAATGCCTTTCTTTCCTTTTATCAGAAAAGGAATAACCAAAGTAAAAATAATGCCATACAGAATAAAATTATGCCTAAAATAATACGTTCTTGAACGATAGAACGTTGACGTTTACGTTGACGCGTTTCTAAGGACATACGCTTTTTAGATGTTTGATATTCAACGAATTCACTTTGCACCAAATTTGGTGTCGCTTGCGCTTTCTGCCGTGTAACAGAACGCAAAGAAAACGTATCTATATCACCTACCTGACTTTGATAAGCTTTCACCAAGCGATCACCATCAAGGTCTAAATAATTACCGTAATTACGAATAAAGCCTTTTACGTAGACCTGACCAGGAATGATGTCATATTTACCATCTTCGATAGCTTCCAAATAGGTTGTCTTAATGTGCAGCACTTGCTCCACATCTTTAAAGGTTAGATTACGTCTTACCCGTTCACGTCGTAATTCTTCGCCTAATTCAGCCATTTTCGTTCCTCTCTTAATCTACATAATACTCATATCGTAATCATTTAATTATTGCTCATCATTGGAGTCTGAGAAATATCGTGCCTTTGCTTGTTCAGGACTCATTAAAATTTCTCGAGCCTTACTGCCCATGCTAGGGCCAACGATTTTAAGATCTTCCATCGTATCTACAAGGCGAGCCGCGCGAGTGTAACCTATGCGGAATCGACGTTGCAACATAGATACAGAAGCTTGACCAGATTCCATTACAAGATTAACAGCACGCTCTAATAATTCATCGCGGTAAATATCATTTTCTTCAGATGATTCTTTCTCTGTTTCCTTTTCAGCCTCTTGCGTAACAGTATCATCATATTCTGGTTCTCGTTGAGCTTTTACAAATTCCACAAGATGTTCCACTTCATCATCAGAGATGAATGCACCTTGTACACGAATTGGTTTATTCGCCCCGATTGGAGCAAACAGCATATCACCTTTACCAAGTAATTTTTCTGCCCCTGCCATATCGAGGATGGTACGGGAGTCAATTTGAGAACCTACGGCAAAGGAAATACGGCTTGGTACATTAGCCTTAATAGAACCAGTAATAACGTTAACAGATGGACGTTGTGTAGCAAGTACCATATGAATACCCGCAGCACGCGCCATTTGTGCTAAGCGGCTAATAGATTCTTCAATATCATCAGGAGCTGTCATCATAAGGTCAGCTAACTCATCGATGATTAATACAATCAACGGCATAGCCGCTTTAGGATGCGCTTCGTTATAGCTCTTAATATCGCGTTTACCAGACGCTGCAAAGGCTTTATAACGGGCCTCCATTTCACGAACGGCCCAGCGCAATACAGCAGCTGCTTTTTTCATGTCTGTTACAACTGGCGCCATCAAATGAGGAATGCCGTTATAAATAGACAATTCAACCATCTTAGGGTCGATTAATAGTAACTTAACCTCTTCCGGTTTACGACTAAATAGAATACTGGAAATCAATGTGTTAACACATACAGACTTACCAGAACCCGTAGTACCTGCTACGAGCAAGTGAGGCATCTTCGCAAGGTCTGTAATGACAGGTTTCCCTGCAATATCTTTACCAAGACCAACTGGAATACCACCACGAGCATCCTTGAAGTCACTGCAATCAAGAACATCGCGCAAATGCACGGCCTCTGTTGTCTTATTAGGAACCTCAATGCCAATAGCAGATTTACCAGGAATTGGCGCCTCCATACGAATATGTTGAGCCGCTAAATTAAGGGCAATATCATCTGTTAAATTAACGATTCGGCTAACCTTCACACCTGGTGCAGGTTCAATTTCATAACGTGTAACAGTTGGGCCTTGCGTTGCATTAACGACCTTAGCAGTAATGCCAAAGTTACTCAATACATTTTCAAGCATCATTGCATTTTGTGCTACTTCTTCACCATTGCTTTGACTCCCCTTCCCTTTCGCCAAAATATCAAGGCTTGGGAAATGGTAAGGTCTATCATAGGTACGGTGAATTTGACCCTCTTTAGACACTGCCACTTGTGCTGTATCTTCTGTAGTACTAATGGTAGACGGTACTTGCAAGCTCATGCCATTCATACCTGCACCAGCACTTACAGAACTTGCAGCAGCACCTGTTCCAGGTACAGCAGAAGCTATAGCAGCGTGATTAGTTTCCAACGGACCAATCGTTGTATTTTGATATGTGAACTCCGGCTGTTCCACATGAGTATTGTCTACTGATTCAGAATCATCTGTATACCCTTCATCTGGAGTATATGTATAATCCTCATCTGGAACATATACATAATCATCACCTGTAGATCTACTAGCATCAGAGAATTGATCGAAATCATCTGCATCATAAGACTTAGCATCACCAGAAGCTTCAGAAATATTCGCCAATTGTTCCGCTGCTCGATTGCGGGCCTCTATCTCGGCTAATTCTTTCCAAGATGTAGGAGCCTTTGGTGTTTCCACAGTTGTCACTGTGTCTACCATAGGTTCATTCTCTACAAGTGTACTAGTTTCAAAATTATCTCTATCAGCAGTTATACCGCGTTTTTCCAATGCATCTAGCGCTTGATCGGCAGCATCAGCAAAGCGTGTATCCTTTTCCCTGTTATACGCTTTACGTTGCTCTGCTGCTTCTTTACGTTGTTCGTTCCAGTCTTCAAAGACTTCTTTAGCTACAGCCACCTTTTCAGCAGCCACTTCTTTAGCTACATCTAATCCTACTTGAGTTTTATCCGCCGCTTTTTGCAAGCCACTGCGCAAGGATAAACGGGTAATTAGAATACCAAAGGCAAGTAATAAGAACACATCTAAAATGATAGCCCCTAGTTCACCTAATAATGTGCGAAGGAATGTAGCGATGGCGCCACCTACAACACCACCTTGATTAGCCAATTGTGTTGTGATGAGTTCCTGCCCCTCAGGAACGCGCCACAATGGAACGAGAGCTAGCAAAAATAGGAAGAACAAGGTCATTACAACGCCTCGTTTAGTAATGGAAATAAATGTTCCCTTATATAATAATCGCCAGCCTACCCAGAAAACGCCAAGACATGGAATAATACCGCCTAGGCCAAAGCCATAACGGAATATACCTGTTAAAATCTGTCCTACAAGACCGAGTTCAAAGCCAAAGAACCCGAGCAAGGAAATAACTGCAAAGGCAATTACAATTAAACCTTTAACTTCGCTACGCAAGGAAAACCCTTGAGATTTAGTTTGTTGTTTTGTACTTGTTCGCTTTCGTCGTGTATTGCGTTTTTTGGTGGAAGTTTTTTCTTCTGCCATAAATCTATACAAACCCCTTACTATATAACACTACTGTAAATTAACTTATCATTATATTATAGCATATATCGAAGTATTTAGTTAGCTTTTACGCCGTTCCTCCCAGTCACGAAGTAACTGTTCTTCTTTCCCTCGCTTAATACCATTATAGTATGTAGCATCTACAAGAGGTGTTGGTAAATACTGCTGCTTTACATAGCCATTTGGATAGTTATGAGCATATTTATAGGTGTTCCCATGGCCTAGTTTGCTAGCCCCACTGTAATGACTATCTTTTAAATGATCTGGCACCTGGCCACAATCTTTGTGGCGCACATCCGCAATGGCTGCATCGATTGCCATATAAGCAGAATTACTTTTCAGCGCTAAGGCTACATAGCAAGCCGCCTCAGATAATATAATGCGCGCTTCAGGGAAACCTACCATATGAGCAGCTTGAGCTGCTGCATTGGCGAGAATTAAAGCTTGAGGGTCTGCTAGACCTACATCCTCAGCAGCACAAATTACGATACGACGAGCAATAAAGTTAGGATCTTCGCCAGCTTCAATCATACGTGCCAAGTAGTGCATCGTTGCTTGCACATCAGAGCCACGCATACTTTTAATAAACGCAGAGATTGTATCATAGTGGCTATCACCTTTTTTGTCGTATGTATAAATACGGCGGCCTACAACCTTTTCAAGGACCTCTATAGTAATAGCCCCTTCATCGGGTACCATTGCTGCAGCTTGCTCTAAAATATTTAACGCCATACGCCCATCGCCATTGACGAAAATCCCCACATCTTCAAGAACCTCATCTGTCACCTGTAGACGACGTTTACCAAGGCCTACCTCTTCATCTGTAATAGCACGGCGCAAAATTTGCCCTATAGCCTTTGGTGTAAGTGCCTCTAAGGTAATTAATCTTAGACGAGATAAAAGAGGTCTATTTACCTCAAAAAATGGATTTTCTGTGGTAGCGCCAATAAGGATGATTGTGCCATCCTCTACACAAGGTAATAACACATCTTGTTGGCTTTTATTAAAGCGATGAATTTCATCGAGGAATAAAATAGTTCGTTGTTGTAAAGATCGCACCCGCTTACGAGCATCCTCTATGATATTACGCAGCTCACTTATGCCCGCATTAGTAGCATTTAAATTTACAAAATGGCTATTGCTAACCTTCGCAATAATACCTGCCAGTGTAGTTTTACCCGTTCCACAAGGGCCATAAAAAAGCATAGATGGAATTGTATCCTTTTCAACCATGGCGCGCAAGAAAGTCCCCTTCCCTACCGCTTTTTCTTGACCATATAAATGGTCTAATGTGGTAGGACGCATACGCACCGGTAACGGTTCATACGTATTGGTGGGCGTCATATCAAATAAACTATCCATTCTATCACCTCAATCCATAACATCTTATCTATTAACTCTAAAGTTTTATTAATCGTACAGTCCAGTAAATTGTATTCATTAAGAATATAATTTATAGATCAATAGCCTATAATAACGATATTGGCTGGTCTTTTCTATATATAGTATATGACATTACATACCATTTTTACACGCAAAAAAGCCCCACCATGCCGTAATGTACCGCGTTTTGATCCTGCTTAGGGCAGGTGGGTGTCCTCCTCATCCTTCAGTTGTCCCGTAAGGGCGTAACGTTCAGACGAGAGTTCGGACTCCCGAAGTAAATGTGTTGGCTCAAAACTGCGATATCACACGCACATGGCAGGGATATCTTATACATAAATAGTATCAGAAAGATTCGTAATTAACAAGTCTTGACATTTCAAATTTAATCAATTCTTGCCTATGTTTTTACACCAAAGATTGCTCTTCTTCTTCCTCGATATCTGGTTTAATATGCAACTCTTTTAATTGCTTAGGTTCTACTTCAGATGGAGCTTGGCTCATTACATCAGAAGCAGATTGAGTTTTAGGGAATGCGATTACGTCGCGGATAGATTGACGTTTTGCCATCAACATAACAAGACGATCAAGGCCGAATGCACAACCAGCATGAGGAGGTGCACCGTATTGGAATGCATCAAGCATGAAGCCGAATTTAGATTTAGCTTCTTCTTCAGATAAACCAATAGCTTTGAATACTTTTTCTTGTACATCGGATTGGTAAATACGCAAGGAACCGCCACCGATTTCAACACCGTTCAATACCATATCGTAAGCAATCGCTTTTACGCTACCAGGATCAGATTCCAATTTATCAAGATCTTCATGACGAGGCATTGTGAACGGATGGTGCATTGCAACATAACGTTTTTCATCTTCGTTATATTCAAACATAGGGAAATCAGTTACCCATGTGAATGCCAATTTATCTTGGTCAATCATGTTCATGCGGCGTGCCATTTCAAGGCGCAATTCGCCTAATGCACGTGCCACAGTGGCAGGTTTATCAGCAATCATCAATACAAGGTCGCCACCTTTAGCGCCCATTTTTTCACCGATATTGCGGATTGTATCTTCACCTAAGAACTTCATGATTTGAGACTTGATGGATCCATCTTCATTGAAGCAAGCCCATGCAAGACCTTTTGCACCGTAACGGTTAACATATTCAACGAGGTCATCAAGTTCACGACGTGGAATACCAGCATCGCCAGGTACAACGATACCTTTAACTACACCACCGTTGTCAATTACAGAACGGAATACTTTGAATTCTGTATCTTTTACAAGATCAGTTACATCAGTAAAGGCCATGTCGAAACGAAGGTCTGGTTTGTCAGAACCGTATTTATCCATTGCTTCATCCCATGTAATACGAGGCATAGGCAATGGAATTTCTTTGCCCAATGTAGTTTTAAATACATGAGCAATCATTTCTTCAAGCATGGAGTAAATGTCTTCTTCATCTACGAAGGACATTTCCAAGTCGAGCTGAGTGAACTCAGGTTGACGGTCTGCACGCAAATCTTCATCGCGGAAGCAAGATCGGAAGAGCACACGTCTG
>CABTYY010000017.1:0-22789 GCA_902489125.1 uncultured Veillonella sp. | reverse complement strand
TTCGATTACTTTAGGATCGATTTTACCTTGGCATACGAAGCCATCTACAAGGGATTCCTTGTTTTGTAATAACTCGGATGCTTTTTCGATACTTTCACGAGCATGATCGGAATCTGCATACATGCCTAAGGTAGCAAAGAATACAATATTAGGATTTGTTAAGGTTTCAATCAATTTGGCAGCCTCTTTATTCGCTGTACCGCGATCTACCCAGAAACCTACGAACACAGTGTCATAATCAGCTAAATTCTCAGGCGCCTCTTTTACAGGAACGCAAGGCGTACCTTCAGGCATGACGGAAGCCATTGCTTCCGCTACGCTTTTAGTATTTCCCGTGAGGGAAGAATATAAAATAATGGATTTCATAATTATCTCCTTTAATTCATAGATAGGTCTATCACATAGATACTTCTATTCATCTTCATCATCAGATGATTCATGACCTCTAAACTCAACTGGTACATTGACATCAATATCTGCTCCAGTTGGATTTTGATATGGTGTTGCCGCTACTACTGCAGACATAGCCGCATCATTAAAGATTTCATTTGTAGACGATCTAATACTTTGACCAATAAGGTTGCCATTTGTATCTAATGTAACTTGTACAGTTACATCACCTTGTAACTTTCTTTTTAAAGCCATTGAAGGCATTTGTGCATTATTTTGCACTCTTACACGGAATCCCTCCGTATCAAAGGCAGCTTTCACCGTACCATGACCATCACCTTTACCAGGGCCGTCACCGTTACCATTCCCCTGACCTTGACCATCGCCATTACCAGTGCCAACACCTGTACCGTTACCACCGCCAGAGCCGCCACCAGTACCAGGGCCGGAACCACCTGCGGAATTATCACCAGAGGCATTACCTTTATGTTCGCCGCCTTTTTGGGGTACATCTACTGCATCAGGAATATCTGTTACAGTAGATGGATCTATATTCGCTACAACAGCCTTTGTTCTTGCCGCCACTTCATCTGCTGACAACGGTTTTGGGAATAGGTCAGACCTGTTCCCGCCACCTCCACCAGCATGACCGCTGCCGCCATCATCGAGTACACTTTGTGTGAGGTCGATCTCATACGTTTCCATATCTTGAATTGCTGGAACTACTACGAAAAAGATTACGGCAACAAAGAGAGCAATGAGATGAACTATGGCGGATATAATGGCTGCTTTTTTCCATGATATGCCTAGTCCCATAGTTATCCTTTCTGTTCAGCTGCAATAGCCAAGCGTTTAACGCCAGATTGTTTTAACATATCCATAATCGCTACAACTTGACCATGAGCAGCGCGTTTGTCAGCTTGTAAAATAACGCTAGCATTTGGATTTTCTTGAATGCGCTGTTTAACCATGGCTTCAGCATCATCAATGCTCATTGGCTTATTATCAATTGTAATATGTCCTTCTGCATCTAATGTAAGTACTACAGGTAATTGAGCTGGTGCAGAGGCACTTGTAGCTTGTGGTAATTGCACGGATAACGCCTTTTGAGCAACTGTTTGCAAGCTGTTCATCATGAAGAATACCAACAAGAAGAAAATAATATCAATCATTGGGATAATCATGAATTCAGGCTTTGTTTTCATACGAAAGCTTTGTAGGTTCATAATTAATTCCACCCTTCTCGCTTAGCACTAACGATGTTCACACACATACCTTCGATTTGATTAATAATGGAATCTAAACGATGGCTAAAGAATGTGTACACAATAAATGCCATAATGGCTACACACAAACCAGAGGCTGTGGCAATAAGGGCTTCACCAACGCCACCAGTAATAGCGGATGCACCAGCACCAGCATCGAGAATACTAAAGGAACCAATCATACCTGTAACAGTACCAAGTAAGCCTAATAGTGGGGAGATTGTAACAGTAGCGCTTAGGTAATCCATATATTTACGGAAACCAACCGCATCAACACCCATTTGATCAGCGAAGGCCGTTTTCATTGCTTCTTCGCTAGAAGCATTATGTAGACCAGCTTCTGCAATGCGACTTGCAATAGATGGGTTTTCTTTGATTACTTTATCAATTTCGTCCCACTTTTGTAATTTTGCTAGTTCATTGACTGCATGAGTAACAACGAAGGTTTTACCCGCATATTTGCGATAGTAGAAAGCGCGTTCTGTAGCGATAGCGATAACCATGAAAGACAAGAGTAATAATGGATACATTACATACCCGCCACTATGAAACAAGTGAATGACATAATTTAAATTTTCCATTTTAGTAACCTTTCTGCCTGTTTACAGACTGAGCATTAGAACCTGTAGGTCCCTTGAATTCTTGTATAATCGCCTAACTTAAAGCTTTCACTACCATATAAAGTATCTCGTTTATTAGTGCCCTTCGCATCAAATGTATAGAATGCTTCAAGGAGTAAATCCTTGCGTGGTACATAGCCCGCACCAAATGTGAAGCTACGAATACCATCGAGATAACGATCTGGTACAGCACCAGTACCATTACCGCCAAAGAATGAACCATGTTCAAAGTATTTATAGTCGATAAATGCATTCCAAGATTTTGGAACATCTAGATCAGCACGACCAATGTCTAAGCGGGCCATCCAGAAGTGAGGTGTACCACCCATTTGATGACCTTTAAGAGCAAAGTCCGCAGTGCCCCGTTCATGTTGATATACCGTATTACCATTTAAGTAACGCCCTAGGTTAGAACGGTTTTGACCGTAATCAATGGTAACAGAAGCATTAGCACCTAATTGATATTTAGCGCCAATACCGAATACTTGAGCCACATTTGAGAAGTTATATTCATCATTGCCGTTACCATTTGCATTTAAATAGGTATGTGTTTTACCCCCAAAGGAACGTAAGTACCAGGCTTGTAACCCAAGACGAGAGCCTATTTGTTTCTTGTATTGAACAAAGGCCGCTTTATCAATAGCCGGTACAGTATCTTTTTCAAGAACTACACCTTCTGTACGAATCAAATTACCGATGATTTTGCCTATTGCTTCACGAGGTAATTTATTTTCAGACTCTGCATCATGTACAACTTTTTCAAGATTGTATAAATAGTTGTACATTGCTGGTGTCATGCCCCAACCATAATCAGAACTACCTTCACCCCAGTCGTTAGAGGCCATTGTAAAGTTCTTTTTATAAATCGCATCTTTAGCATCATAATCGCTAAATACGTAGCTACCACTATCGTATTTATACGTTTTAGCACCTAAATAACCAGTGAACTCATAATCACTAGATGGTTGTCCATAGTAATCATAGGATTGTTTGTAAGTGCCATCTGGCTGTTTAACCCAAACAACATCGAGCTCACTATTGTTATAGTTACTCCAGTTATCTGTAGCATTATATTTAGCTATTTCTGCTACGGATTGATTGATCTCGTCACCATGTTTTTCAACATAGGCCTTAGGATTTACTAAAGCATCTTTATTATCAGTAGATACGATGAGACCTTTCGCTTTTTCTTTTAAGTATTCAGGGTATAAGGAGGAGTTCACATTATACATAATGTCCCCTGTCTTATAGAGTTTTTCTCCTGTATGCTTATTAGTGATTTCATACATTGCATAACCACCAGATGGAATATCGAGGGAGAATTTCTTCCCAGCCATATCTGTAGGATATGCTTTTGTAAGAATATCTTGTAAATGGCCCATGATTTGAGCTTGTTTTTGTTGGGTCTCTCTTAGCTTAGCATCGGCTTTAGCCATTTCTTGATCCCGGTTTGGATTACTCCAGCTAAGATCTAATGATTCCTTATAAGCTTCATATTCATCTTGTAAGCCTTTAAGTTGTTGATAGAAGTAGATGCTATCTGTCTTACCTTTGTAAGTAGAATCATAGATACCATTAGGACTATCTGGTGCTGCTGCATCCTCTGTAGATTTTTTCTCACCATCAGAGCCAGTTTTTGTAGCACTATTAATATCGTATGGGAACTCATCACGGTTAATACCAATCAATTCAGCCGCTGTTGGAGGTCTGTAAATAACTTCATGGACTGCATGTGTATAAGCAGAATCAGTAATGCCTGTACTATGTTTGAACGTACCAACACCAATACGAACTTGTGAGTCGTGACCATTCCATACAGCGCGAATGCCATCATAGGATTGACCAAACCAGTAGCCACTAGCACCCATAGGTTCTGTTAAGCGACCTACCGATACATCCCATTTTTTAACACGTCTTGTGAGATCAACTGTGTCGATTCGTTGATGATTAAAGCCTTTAGAATCGGATTGTGTCCAGCTTGTATCAACACCGCTCATACCAGTTGCACTACCGATAACTTTAAGATTTGTGAACTCATTAAGGCGTGCATCGAAGCCTAGGCGCAAGCGTTGTTCAAAGCTATGACGATTGGCATCGTACATATTGGCTTTTGCAGAACCAATAGCGGAATTTTCTCTAAATGGAGATTGTGGTCTATTAGAGCCATCATGTGCCATCCAACGTGCTCTGTAATCGCCAACTAATGTAACACCACGTTCTTTAGTAGTGTCGAAATCAGAACGAATAAAGTCAGTTAAACGAACCACATCAGATACGTTTTGTACACCGGATTCAGCATTTGTAACGTCCCCATTAGTACCCGTTGCATTTGCACCTGCTACGCTACCTTTTGCACCATCCTTAGTCTTACCGATAGCTGTTGTTTTACTGCTGTCTCCACCACCAAATTTAAGGTTAACACCCACACGATACACGCGTTCTTGCGTAGCACGGTCATCATCTCGATGATTAAAGATATTATTGATGCCAAAGTACATCATGGCATTTTTATTGAATCGTTTTTGAACCATTACGTTCCAAATGCCAAAGGTTTTCTTTTCATAGCTTTGCTTCTTATATACGCCTGCATCACCAGATAAAATATCTGGCCAGTAGTTGCCACCATTATTAAGAGTATTACTATCAAGCATATTGATATAGTAATCGCCCCAAATGGAACCATTCCAACCGGATTTAGGGTTGTCATAGGTAATACCAATATCAACCTTATGCATTGGTTTATCCAACAATTGTCGAGGCATTGTTGGATCGCTCTTATTGATCGCATGCAAGTATGTATACCCGAGCTTACCGGACCAATACTTACCGAATTTTTGTTGTACTTCTGCTTGAAGGCCCGTAATTTCAGCTTTGCCAATATTTTTAAAGCTATAAATCATATCTGGTGCACGTTGGTACTTCGCATCACCCTTGAGGTATGGAGCAAAGTCCATGAAGTCCCCTGTAAAGTATACAGACATGTAATTTTTAATGCGGTTATGGAATACGCCTACACGAGCATAGGTATTCTTATTTTCACCTTCTAAGCTCATGTCAAAGTTAACAGATTTCTCAGGTTTCAAATTAGGATTGCCAGCCCAGTACCAACCAAGTTTTGCAACCCCAATCCCAACAGGGTTAGAAGCATACATTTCCCAGTTGTACCACAATTCGCCCATACCTGGTTCTGTATAGCCCGTCCCTACATTGGCTTTAAATCTACGGTGAGTATTACCTTTAACGTTATAGGTCATGCCTAAGGACGCAGATAAATTAGAACCAAATAAGCTGCTGTTATCAAAGCGAAGAATTGGGGATAATGTTAAGTTCTTATTTACCTGCCATGTATCAGAAACATAAGCATTTAACTTACGAATCGTACCGCTACCAGTTGTTAAGCGTTGATCACGGCTACGATATTCTTCTAGGAAGGCTTTACCATTTAGCTTAGGTGCCTTTTTGCGCATCTCAGGATCATTGGACTCGCCATATTTAAAATAGTCACCTACAATATTGGCACGTGTGGCAGATAATACAGGATTTTCTGCTTTCAAACGGTCTTCTAAAGCCTTATAACGAGCTTTGAACTCATCTGTTACAGGTTGATTATTAGGAGATGTACTAGACCAATCACTTAATCTACTTTCAGACAAACCATAGTTTATATAGTCATCGTATGTAATACCTGGTTTTTGAGCATCTGTTTCTGCACCGTAGTATTCATAATCCATATCCCATTGCGGCATACCACCACCGGAATTAATGAATTTATAGTCGTGAATATGAGAGTAAACTTTAATGCTATTATCGCCTTTACGTCGTACAAGACGATCGAGTTTATCTACTAATAAGCTCTTATCGTAATCCCAAGGATCAATGTACATGGTACTTGTATTAGGAGAACTCTTTAAGCGGCTACCAGAGCCTTCTTCACGAGCATAGCTTACGCCATAGCTAAGTAAATGATTTTTATTAAGCTGTGTATTCGCATTAGCTCGAATATCCAATTGACGATGATCGATGTTATCGATATAACGCAACTCATTGGAGCCTTCATAGGCGGAGCGACCTGTATAGCTAATGAGGGCTACATCATTTTCTTTAATGCGGGAGTAATTAGTTTCAACAGTCCAGTCGCTTTTACCTGCTCGGGAGGACCATTGTAAATTAGCCGTATTGCGATCTGCGGTACGTTTGAAATGTTGTTGCGGCTCTAAATCAGAGTCGGAGTGCTTAACATCGCGTACAAGGTCTTCTGTGTAGCGGTTAAGTCGCATTTCAAATTTATTCTTATCATTAGCTTCGTAGGTTGCTACAAGACCGATATCAGCCGCATCACCATAATAACGAAGCACATTTGGCTTGAAGTTATGTTTTGCATAATCAAAGGCCATGCCAGAATCTCGACGTTTAACGGATGCTAAAACAGGCATTAGATCACGTTTACTGCCTGATAAACCAACCTTTAACTTACCCATTTGACCGGAGTCGGCACGAATAAAGAAGTTTTGGAATGGGAATGTATCACCATCACTCTTCCGACGCATGCCTTCTGCGTTCAATTGTAAGGTCGGTTTCTTCTGTGCTTTTTTTGTGATGATATTAACAACACCACCAATAGCATCAGAACCGTATTTTGCACTGGCTGCCCCTTGGATAACCTCAATGCGTTCAACATTTTCTGTACCTAACCGTTGAACTTCATCTGCTGCACCGGAGTACTTATCAAAATCGCCTAGTACTGGTTGACCATCTACTAAAATAAGTGTGTGACGCGCTTCTGCACCACGAATAGATACACCTACACGGCCCATAGCATCTACAGTTCTAGAGACGCCAGTTTGTGTAAAAATAATATCTTCGACGGACTTCGCCTGCTTCTTCTCAATATCTTTCTTGGTAATGATTTGCACTTGCTGTGAGTCTAATTTGGCTGCTTCTTCTGCCCATGTTCCTTTAACATGAACAACATCTGTAGTAACGGTTGCATTCTCAGCCCATACTACAAGAGGTGCGCTAAGCCACAAGGCAACTGCACTAGACAGAATTATGGTGCGCTTTGTATGTCCCCACCGGTCCATTGTGCCCTCCTCAAGTTTTAACTAATTATATGTTTTGTATCTCTCACTCTCAAATAAAAAGATACACTCTACCAACATATAATGACATTGAATATCATTTACATTTTAATGTTAGCAAAGTGTATCTTGCATATCTACTCCGAAAAGACCAAAAATATACGTTTCGGACAATATTAAATTGTTATACCTTACGATAAGCACTTGGAGTTACACCAGTAGCCTCTTTAAAGGCACTAGTAAACTTACTGCCATTCTCATAGCCTACGGCATTAGCGATTTCAAGAATCGATTGATCCGTTTCATGAAGTAATCTCTTAGCTGCATTAATACGACATTCTTTTAAGTATTGATGTATAGTCGTACCATATACGCCCTTAAAACATCGTTTTAAGGTAGACGTAGGTACATCAAATTGTTCAGATAATGTCTCAATTGTAATACGCTTCATAAACTGAGTAGATACATATTCGTTAACAGCTTTCACAATATCAACCTGCTGTTTCCGATAAGTTGCTCTCTTTTCATTATTACTTGTAGAAATTACTGATAATAATAAAAAGATTTCAATAACCTTTAATTTAAAATAGTGCCCCTTTATTTGATCAGGCACTTTATATAAGCTAGAAAAAATCTGTCTAACCGATTCAGTTTCTTCCATCATCATACCGTACTCGGAATGCTCACAAAATCGTTCAGCTAGGGTTGTTAAATTAATACGTGACTCAGTAACAAGCGAATCCAATACTGGTTGCGCTTTTTCTACATCTACTAATAATACAATCCCCTTAAAAAGTTTTGTAGGGAAATAATTTTTATGTTGGTAGTCAGCATGAGTATGCCATCCTAATGACATATCTCCTGGCCCCATATATAAATATTCCCCAGATGTAAACTTACACTCTATGCGCCCCTCTTCACAATGATTTATGGCAAATGTCTTGGTATGTGATTTAGCATAAAATTGAACCGACTCTTCTTTCACATCCAAAAATAATAGATCGATACCGTCAAACACCGTATGTCTCGACATAGTAAGTCCTGCATGTGAAATTGCATGATTATGTGGATTCATACTATCACCATATACACAAATACTATATAAATTACTATATACACAGTTATCATAGTATACTTATTGATATTCATTGTCAAATTAATTTTTGTAATAATTCATTTTTTCTTTAAAAATATAAATTTACAACAAAAATAGCCTCGCAAGCTAAACCAATATAGTCTAACTTACGAGGCATATTTAGAATAATCTGCACTAATTCTTTATTTTTTTGTTTTTACAATAAAAACTAATGCTATAACATGACCAATCCATACAAAGGCCATAACACCAAGTGCAATGGGCATAGTTGCTCAGTTGTTTTCATTACTCCTCTTCTACGTAGTTAATAACTTTACCTTTTGTTTTAATAAAGTTTGGAATAATAAGTACAAGAGCTGCAATCGCTACGATACCATAGATACCAGCCATACCAATCCATTCGAATGCATGACCTAGTACAAGACCCATTACGGCAAAGTCTGCATCACCAAATGTTGTATTTTGGAAACCTAATTGACCAAGAACTGGCAATGCCAATGCTGGCAAGAAGGTAATAGCCAAACCATTAAGGAATGCGCCTACTGCAGCACCACGACGGCCGCCTGTAGCATTACCATAGATACCTGCTGTTGCACCGCAGAAGAAATGAGGTACAAGACCAGGAATGATTAATACGCCACCTACAGCACCAAGGATGAGCATACCGATGATACCGCCGATAAAGGAACTAATGAAGCCCAATACGACTGCTGTCGGAGCATATGTAAAGAATACGGCACAGTCTACTGCTGGGATTGCATTAGGGATAATTTTTGTGGCAATACCTTGGAATGCAGGAATTAAATCACCTAAGATCATACGTACACCGGAGTATACGATTGTTACACCTACAGCAAAGTTCATTGCGCTCATAACAGCATATAAGTAAGGACTCATATCACCAGATAAAGTAGCTACAAACTCAGAACCAGCCGCAAAGGCTGCAATCAAGTAGAATACAATCATAGTTAATGCTGTAGATAATGTAGAATCACGTAAGAAGCCCCATTTTTCTGGAATTTCAATGTCTTCTGTACTATCGTCTGCTTTACCAACATATTTAGCTACCCAAGCGGATAAATAGTAACCTAAGCTACCAAAGTGACCGATGGCAATTTCATCGCCTTCTGTAACCTTAGATGTATAGCTTTGACCAATTGCTGGAGAGATAGCAGACCAAGCGCCCATCAAGAAACCACCTACAAGGATGAGTTCCATACCGGACAAGCCAGCTGTACCGAGTACGGCAGACATAAGACAAGCCATAAATAAGCTGTGGTGACCTGTTAAGAACACATATTTGAACTTGGTGAAACGAGCAATACATAAGTTCATCAATAAGCCTACTACGAGAATAGACATCGTTTCAACGCCAAGTACCTTTTGTGCTACAGCCACGATAGCTTCGTTATTTGGTACTACACCAGTAATATGGAAGCCATGCTCAATCATCTTACCTAATGGATCAAGGTTGTTAACGATAACACCTGCACCAGCTGCGAGCATTAAGTAGCCAAGAATAGGTTTCAACGTACCAGTCATGACCTTATGAAACGGACGTTTCAAGGCAATCAAGCCAATACATGACATAATACCAATTAAAAGTGCTGGTTGAGACAGCACATCACGTAAGAACTCTAATACCATTTCCATGGCACTACCTCCTATATATAGTTGTTACATTTTATTGAGCTGCTTGTTTTAATGCATCAAGAATATCTTCTGTGATTTTCTTTTTATTAATATAGCTACGAACAATAGCCACATTCTTGTCTTCAAATTGTTCAGCCAATTCTTTTACAGTTACAATAAGGTCCGCTTTACGGCCTTGTGCGGCATTAAAATCAATAGATTCAACTTGTGCATCAATACCATTTTCAGCACAGATTTCTTCAATTTTCATTTTTAGCATCAAGCTAGAACCAATGCCATTACCGCATACAGTTAATACAGAAATCATACTTGCCTCCTACTAAACGTATTCTTGATCTTCTAAATGCTCGGCCAAGAATGCTTGTACATCTTCGATACTTTCAAAATCAGCGGCTGCATCTAAAAACTCATCATCCTCAAATAATGTAGCAATATCTGTCAACAACTGAATATGTTCATCCTTGTTCGGAGCACATAAAAATAATGCAACAGAAACAGGATCATTGTCAGGACTACCAAAATTCAATGGTTTTTCTAAGGTTACCAATGCAGTACCTACACGTTTTGCCCCATTTTCCGGACGCGCATGTGGCATCGCAAGACCTGGTGCCAATACAATATATGGCCCCATTTCACGCACTACCTCTACCATAGCCTCCGTATAAGATGGATCAGTGAAACCAGCATCAACCATGAGTTGGCCACCGTGACGAATTACCTCTTCCCACGTTTCTGCAGGATAATGAAAGGATACATTATCCTCAGATAGTAAATCTTGTAACAAGCTAACACCTCCTAAATTTACTTACGTACATACTTTTATTATATCCATTCTGTGAGTTTTTTCATATAACAAAATAGGAATTATTATACTATACGCAACGAAAAAGGTCCCAATTCAATGAATTGGGACCTTCTTCGTACTGCTTTGTATTGCACACAGCATATGGTTAGAGAGTAGAGATGTGTTGTAGTTGAAAGATTTAAATAATGGGTTATTGTAACATAGATTTAAAGTTTATTATGTTTATATGCTGTGACAATGCCTTATTTATACATTTCTAGTACATTGTTGCCTATAGCGTTTATCATTATTTGCCTTGATGGCCATAATCAATGGTTTGAGTGAAAGAAACTCTTCATCACTAAGTCGAATAGTTCTACCAATACGTTTAATCGGATTACGTGGGCGCCCGGCACCGCGTCTAGTTCCACCCCATGCCATATACATACCTCACTTTTCACTTGAAAAACTCCTTCTACCGATAGTATAACCTCCGCTACATAAGTATGCAACAGTTATTCATTATAAACAATCCTAAAACAACTGTTAAACAAGCAATAAACTGTATTTATTAATAAAATGCATAATTAAGAAAACCACATATTTATAAGCATTTCTCTATATTCAACTTGAATTATAACATTAACGTTGCCAAATATAGATAAATCGCTTTTATAGAATATAGTATTTAAAACCTAGTGTATATCAACATTCTTTGATGACAGGTTCATAATAAACTAAAAAAAATAGTAAAATCTAATTGATAAATTGTATAACTCAATTAATCCAATTCTTAAACAACAGAACTAAAAAAAGACTGCTCTCGCAGTCTTTTTTAGTTTTATATAGCTATTTATTAACCAAATAATAAGTGACCGATTTCATAAGCAATAGCCGCTACAATACCAGATAATGGAATTGTTACAAACCAAGCTAACACCATCGATCTTGCTACGCCCCAGTTAACAGCTTTAAGACGTTTAGAGGAACCTACGCCAAGCAAGGAACCACTTACAACGTGTGTCGTACTTACAGGTAAATGTAAGAATGTAGCTGTAAAAATAGTGATAGCAGAGTTTAAGTCAGCAGCAAAACCATTAATTGTTTCTAGTTTGAAAATCTTAGTCCCCATGGTGGAGATGATTTTCCAACCACCCACTGCTGTACCCATAGCCATAGCCGTAGCACAACAAAGTTTAACCCATAATGGTACATCCAATGTATCAATGAAGCCACCACTAAGCAAAGTTAACGTAATAATCCCCATCGCCTTTTGCGCATCATTAGAGCCATGTGAGAAGGCCATCATGATGGCAGATACAATTTGCATGGATCTAAATCTATCATTTAGTACAATTGGAGAGAATCTACCAAAGATAAGCAACAATACTTTCATCACAATATAGCCACCAATCATGGCTACAATTGGAGATAAAATAAGGGATAAGAAAATCTTTAAGATCCCTGCTTCATTTAAGGCATCAAAGCCTACGGACCAGCCTACAGCACCGATGATACCACCGATAAGAGCATGAGATGAGGAACTAGGAATCCCCCAATACCAGGTAAGCAAGTTCCATGTGATGGCACCGATGAGAGCAGCCGAAATGATTCCACTATTGATAAGAGATGCAGACATTACGATGTCGCCACCGATTGTCTTTGCAACCCCTGTACTAACCATGGCACCAAGGAAATTGAGTGCTGCCGTCATCATAATAGCCTTTTTAGGCTCAATAGCACGGGTCGAAACAGATGTAGCAATGGCGTTCGCCGTATCGTGGAAGCCATTGATATAGTCGAAGGCTAATGCTAAAAATACTACTAGCCATACTAAATAATGAGACTCAAGCATATTTCAATACTACCCGGCGGAATGTACCAACCAAATCTTCGCATCCATCGATTACATCCTCCATGGCGCTAAGGATTTCCTTCCATTTGATAATTTCAATAGGATCTGTACACTCAGTGAAGAGCTTAGCCATTTCTTCGTGGTAAATATTATCCGCTTCAGACTCAAGTTTCAATACTTGGTGTACACGGCCTTCTACCTTTACATGGTCCTTTTTAAGGCTGCCCATATAACCAATAGATTTGTTAATATGTTTAACGCATTTTACAACGATTTCACTCATACGGATAGCACCATCACTTGGATTACCAACGTGGTACATAACCATTTTATCCATAATTTCTTTAATATTATCCAATGTAGTATCCAATTGGTCGATTAGAAGCTGAATATCTTCGCGATCCATTGGGGTAATGAATGTTTTACGCAAACGTTCTACAGTTTCGGTTACTAATTCATCGGCAGCTTTTTCCTTTGTATCAATTTCAAGAAAAGCCTCTTCTTTAGAGATTTCGCCTTTAAACACACGCTCCATCATCTCTGCACTTTCATATGTAAGAGCAGCATGATTTTCTAAAATACTGAAAAATTTTTCTTCTTTTCCTTTTAATTTAAAAGCCATGAAGATCCTCCTGAAACAGTATTGATTGCTTCTATAAATATAATTTAATTATAGCACACTAACCATAATTCCTAAACAATTTACCAATCTCTATATTCTACCCCCTATGCGTATATGGCATATATACTATTCATCACCGTGAAAGTATCAACAATATTTAGATATGATACAGGTAGTCCCCCAAATAGTTTAAATAAAAAAGCAGATAGCTGATTGAAATATCAACTATCTGCCTTTTATATTAAGCCATATAAGTGCTTTTATAGTATGTATCAACTAACTATAGTTAAATGTTAAATGTTAACCATTAACTATTAACTGTTAATTGTTACTATTAACTATTTTTAGCTATTAGTTATTAGCTTCCGCTGCTGCTTTAGCTGCTTCTGCGGCCTTTTTCAAGTTAGGCACAGATGTTGGGCATGTAGCTGGTGTGCAAGCACCATTAGGGCCCAAATCTTCAGAGCGGTTCACAAATGTTGTATGTAACATATGATGTGCTTTATGGCTCATAGGTTTGCCATCGAAGAACTCAGCATATAATTTTTGGATATCTGGATTATCACAAGCTGCTTTTACTTGTACTTCCGCATCACGAGTGTACAAGGACGCAATACGAGCTTCACGAGCTTTATCAGCCATTGGTAATTTAACGCGTGGTTGACCACCACCACCGATACAGCCACCACGGCAAGCCATTACTTCAATGAAGTCATAATGGATATTTTCTGCACGCATGCGTTCGATGAATTTACGCAAGTTGCCTGTACCATGAACAGCCGCCACATGTAATGTTTTATCGCCAATGACTACGTCTGCTTCACGAGCACCGTCCATACCACGAATTGCTTCGAATGGGATCAATGTTTGAGGTGCATCTTCACCAGTTGCTAATTTGTAAGCCGCACGCATAGCCGCTTCCATAACGCCACCAGTGTTACCGAAGATGATACCACCACCAGATGCTTCACCCATCAATGGATCAAATGCAGAATCTTCTAATTCATCAAAGTTGATTTCTTCTGCACGTAACCATTTTGCAAGTTCACGTGTAGTAATACAGTAGTCTGTATCGCGCATTTCTGGTACATCCCAGTATTCAGCAGAGGAGTTCATTTCGTCACGACGAATTTCGAATTTCTTAGCTGTACAAGGTGTTACTGCAACAGCAACGATTTGTTTTGCATCAATGCCCATTTTTTCAGCAAAATATGTTTTTTGTGTAGGCGCTTGCATTGCAATTGGACTCTTAGCAGTAGACAAGTTTGGCAAGAATTCTGGATAGAATGTTTCAGCAAATTTAACCCAAGCAGGGCAACAAGATGTGAATTGAGGCAATACGGAATCACTATTGATAACTCGTTCCAACAACTCAGATGCTTCCTCCATGATAGTCATGTCCGCACCAAAGTTTGTATCTAAAATATAGTCGCCACCTAATTTACGAAGAGCAGCTACCATTTTACCTTCTACGAATGTACCTGCATCAAGGCCAAACTCTTCACCTAGGCCAACACGTACAGCAGGTGCAGTTTGGAAAACGACGATTTTATTAGGGTCAGCAATAGCTGCTTTTACTTCATCAATTTCAGAGCGTTCATTGATGGAATCAAATGGACAAATAGATGCACATTGACCGCAATGAATACAAATTGGATGATCCCCATTAGTTGTTAAATCATAATAATCAAATACGCCCATGTCTACAGCACAAGCTTTACGACATAAGGAACAGTTTTTACATTTGGATAAATCTTGAACTAAAGCAATATTGCCGTCTTCAATCGGTACGCGACGGTCTAAAAATTGGTACTTACTCATGAGTTCCTCCTACTTAGGTAACGTTGTTATCGTTAATCGATGAAATTATACTATAAATTGTGACTTTTATCAATAAATTTACATGTAATTCCTTTGCATAACAGATATTAAAAAATCGCATGCTATAAGGAATTATAGGCGTTCTTCCAATTCCATCCACCGTTCTGTGAGCGCATCTATTTGGGATTGAGTCTCTTCTCGCTCAGCCATCAAGGATTGCATCTTCTCATAATCAGTAGCAACTTGACTAATCATGACATCGAGGCCCTTTACTAAATGCTCTAATTTAGGCAATTCCTCCATGATACTAGCATACTCCGCTTCTTCCGCTTTATTTAGCCCCTTCTTTGGTGCTTCTTTGAAAGTATCTTCCCCAGAAGTTGTAATGCTACTATCACTACCATCTGCTGAGTTGCCTAACGATGAATCATCACTGGCAGTACTAGGTGCAACCCCTTCAGCTTTTTCTTCTTTAGAAGTAACAGATATACCTGTATTAGCCATATAGAATGGGCGCTTTCCAACGCTACTTTCATCTAAAGAATCCTTGTAATCAGAATAGGAGCCATGAACAATCTCAATATGACCATCACCACTGAACACAAAAAGTTTGTCCACAACGCGGTCTAAGAAATAACGATCGTGGCATACGGTGATAATGACACCACTAAAGGAATCGAGGAAGTCCTCTAGTACCTCTAATGTAGGAATATCAAGATCATTGGTCGGTTCGTCTAGTAACAACACATTAGGAGCGCTCATAAGCAATTTCAATAGATACAACCGACGTCGTTCGCCACCAGAAAGTTTGCGAATAGGCACACCATGTAACTCAGGTGTAAATAGGAATCGTTCAAGAATCTGACCAGCACTCAATGTAGAGCCATCACCAAGCACCATATAGGAATGGTCTTCCCGAATATAATCGAGAACACGCATATCTTCATCAAACTCAGGCAGTTCTTGTTTGAAATGTGCAATGCGAACTGTCTCGCCTTTACCAATCGTACCGCTTGTAGGTTCATAGGTTCCATCAAGAATGTTCATAAAGGTGGACTTGCCAACCCCATTAGGACCGACGATACCGATACGATCATGACGTACTACGTGGTAGGTAAAATCCTTAATCATAGGACGCTCGCCAAAGTAGAATGCTAAATGTTCAATATCAAAGATGGTTTTCCCTAAACGCGTTTTTAAAGCAATAGGATCCATTTGATCCGGGCGTCTAGTTTTCTCCATATTCTTAAGTTTTTCATAGCGGTCTAAACGAGCCTTTTGCTTTGTCGTTCTCGCCAACGCACCACGGCGTACCCATTCGATTTCTCGTTTTAAGAACTGACGGCGCTTCTCTTCTGTAGCCGCCTCACGCGCCTCTCGATCAGCCTTTAAGGCAATAAATTCTTCGTAGTTGCCATCGTATTGGTACATACGTCGATTAGATAATTCCAAAATACCATTACATACTGAGTCAAGGAAATATCTATCATGGGTACTGATTAATAAGCCCCCTTGACGAGCACTTAAATAAGACTCTAGCCAATCGATACTATCTTCATCTAAATGGTTTGTCGGTTCGTCCAGCAATAATAGGTCACAAGGATATAATAATGCCTGCCCTAATGCAAGGCGCCGCTTTTGACCACCAGATAACATAGCCACTTTTTGATTTACATCAGGAAAGCCTAATTTAGATAAAATAATACGAGCCTCTTGCTCCACTTGCCATCCATCTTGTTGATCCATCTGCTCCAAGGCATTCATGTAGTTACGAGATACTTTAGCATCCTCGCCACCAGTCTCTTGCATTTCGCGATATTCACGACTAATGCGCTCAAAGGATTGTACCATTCGTAAACGAGGATGATCACCATCAAGAACAGCTTCTAGTAATGTAGAATTCGGATCAAACTCAGGTGTTTGTGCTAAATAATGTATACTAGCCTTACCATTTCGCTCAATGGTCCCCTTATCAGGCTCCATTTGTCCTGCTAAGATTTTTAAGAAAGTAGACTTACCTGTCCCATTAATGCCCACAAGACCTAGTCGTTTTTCAGTGGTGAAAGTAATATTTACCTCCTTAAACAGCAGTCGTGTGCCATATGATTTTTCTATGTTTTGTAAACTAATAACGTTCATCGTATGCTCCTATTATGTCATTCTGATATTTATTATACTACACATTACCATTGACAGTAACAGGCCCCCTCAGTAGAATAAACGTAACGTATATATTCATGAGGAGGTCCACATGGCAGCAGATATCGTTTTAGACTTTTATGAAGCTATCAACTTTGAACTTATCGATATCGATGGGTATGACACATTATTTACAGAGCTCTTGGAAGATGGCACCTATGCAACTGTGTCCGATGATGACGGTCATTTGCCAGAGGATTTAGAAACACCAATCGTATTCAATGTATACGACGATAATGACTCCTTCCAATGGAGTGTGACCCTCGATGATTCTTACCAACTAAAAGACTTGTTGGACAGTGCTGAAAGCACAGATGCATTCTTGGAAACACTTCAAAACATTCGACAAGAACATATTGAACAATACCAATAAAACAAAAGCGATGACCTATATAAGATCATCGCTTTTTTAATTTTATGATAGAACATATAACGTTGATATAGCATATAACGTTTATTGAACCAACATCGTTAATGAAACATATCGAGCTATATAGCTTTTACAATCACTATAATTCTGTAAATACTAAACTATTAACTGATAGATTCCTCTGCTTTCACTAATTCTACCGGCGCCTCAGCATCTAATATGGCTATAAGACTATTTACAATATTAGCCGCACCATCTACATGCCATTCACGAGCGCGCTCAGACATTTGTTGAAGTCTCGGAGAGTTAATAAGAAGTGCAGTCACAACGTCTTCCAAGTTATGAATATCACGAGCCCAACGAGCACAACCTCGTTGTTCTAACAGCTCTGCATTGGCCTCTTCTTGCCCTGGGATGGCGTTAAAGAATACCATAGGCAAACCAATAGTAACCGCTTCCATACATGTTAATGCACCAGGCTTTGTAACTAGCAAGGAAGACGACTTCATAAGTTCTGAAATATTCGTAGTATATCCATATACAATGGTCTTAGTTCGCATAGATTCACTAAGGGTAACTAAGGATTCATAAAGAGATGTATTTTGACCGGCTACGACAGTAATTTCATCAATGCCGTTTACTTCATCTAAATGTTTTAATGCTGTTTCTAGAGAACCTAAACCTAAGCCCCCACCCATAACGAGCACTTTTACCGGTTTCTCTAAGCTATATTCTTCAATAGCATCACGGAAGAAGGAGCGTCGTACAGGAATACCTGATACATGGATGCGTGATTTATCAATACCAGCTGCTACCATTTCATCTACCATCGATTCAGTAGCTACATAGTATGTATCAATTTGAGGGTATAGCCAAAATTGATGACTACTAAAGTCCGTCATGATAGCCACTAATGGTACATCGATATGTCCTTGGCGTTTTAAGATAGACGCTGCACCACATGGGAATGGATGCGTAAATACCATTACATCTGGCTCTTCTTGTTGTACCAATTTGAGCATGCGGCTTTTCAATAGGTATGATAATGCAGTTTGCATAATCGTACCTCGTTTTTCCCCTTTTGATACGCGATAAATCATATCATATAGCATCGGGAATACGTCAATCATCTTGATGTATGTGCCCTTGATCAAATGCTCTACAGACATGGTTTCTGTATCAAGAAAGTCCACATGAGTTATCGACGCTTGTGGTTCTTTCTCTTTCCAATATTCTTCTATGGCTCTGGCGGCCTGCATATGTCCTGTCCCAATAGAAGCGGACACGATGAGAACCTTCCGTGATCTTTCGTTATTCATAGTACACCCTTTCTCTGTGCATTATACCATAAATAGACGAAAAAAAGAGACCTCGAAAGGTCTCTTTCCAATCCATTAGGGATTATTTTTTGCGTTTTTTAGCTTTTGCAGCGTTAACTTGTTCTTTCAAACCTTTACCAGCTTTGAATGCAGGGGATTTGGAAGCTGCGATAGTGATAGTTTTACCGTTTTGTGGGTTACGGCCTTCACGAGCTGCGCGTTCACGAACTTCGAATGTACCGAAGCCGATAACTTGTACTTTACCGCCAGCAGCTAATTCTTCAGCAACTGTGTCAAATACAGCTTTTACCGCTTTTTCAGCGTCTTTTTTAGTTAATTCAGTTTTTTGTGCAACACTTGCGATTAATTCTGTTTTGTTCATGACAGAACCTCCTTAAAAATACTATACCTAAGAAGCATGCAAACCTCTAGGCTACTTTTCCTGCACTTTAGCCTCCTCCCAAAAAGCATCCAGCTCAGCTAATGAAAAGTCTTCCCATGAGCGATCGCTTTGGTTAACACAAGCTTCTACATGTAAAAAACGCTGTCGGAACTTTGTGTTTGTGCGATTTAGTGCATTTTCACCGCTTATTTTATACCATCTTAATAGATTAATCAAGGAAAAAAGCACATCTCCCGCTTCTTTTTCCATATTTTCTCTATCTTCTTGGGCAATAGCTTCCTTAAATTCACCCATTTCTTCGGAAACTTTCGCCCAAACTGGATCGAGCTCATCCCAGTCAAAACCTAGCTTTGCAGCCTTTTCTTGTAGTTTGTAAGCCGCTACTAATGCAGGTAAACCTTTGGATACACCATCCAATACAGATTTTTGTATATTTTTCTTTTCTTGCGCCTTTAATTCATCCCAACTGTATGATTTTTCATTATTTTCAGGGTCAAAAACATGGGGATGACGACGAATCATCTTTTCCGTCACATCGTGAATTACATCTTCCAATGTAAATTGACCGGCTTCCTCAGCTAATTGACTGTGAAAGACAACTTGTAATAATACATCACCTAGTTCTTCACGTAGATTTGGCATATCTTTATTATCGATAGCATCTACTACTTCATAGGTTTCTTCGATGAAATATCGACGCAACGACTCATGAGTTTGCTTTTGATCCCAAGGACAACCATTCGGAGCACGCAAAGCTTTTACCACATCTACTAATGGTTGTACCGATATGGGCTTATCAGTATTGTTTTTCATATAGCTTAGCCTCCTCCTTATCTCGGCGAGCCTGTAATCGCTTACCTATAACTGGGAAATGATACATATCGGCTTTTACAACGGCCTTTGTTAACCATAGGGATAAACCATACACAAATACGGCTACAATAATAGCCGCTGCCACTGCACCACCGTTACCGAACAGTTCTACAGTCGTCACATATACCACCTGTGTAGCACCGCCCATAGCCATGGCAGACACTACAATTTTTAATAACTCTAATTTATTGAGTACGGAGCCTACATATTTTTTTACAAATATATAGTTTATGAGTGCAGCAATAGCAAAGTTTAAATTCGTTGCCCATGCGGCACCATTAATACCAAGTTCAATAGTACCTGTCAATTGATAGTCCAAGAATGTCTTAGCCAATAGACCGATAAAAATGGCTACCATAGGAATAACAGTTCTACCTAAGCCCTGCAAAATGCCTGCTGTAATCTGTTGCCACCCTAAGAATATAATACTCAAGCTAATAACAGCAATAACAGGACCAGCATGAGGCGTTGCGTATATCAATTTAGATATAGGTGTCGCTAATACACAGAGCCCAATGCAGGCCGGTATAGTGAACATATTGGCAATCTTAATGGCTGTGCCGGCGCGCTGTACAATGCGGTGCACATCACCTTGGGCATGTGCCTCAGATACAGCTGGTACAAGGCTAGCCGCTAAGGATGTAGTCAAAATGATAGGCAAACCAATCAACGATGTAGCCATCCCTGTGAGATAGCCAAATTGTGTTGTCGCTTCATTGAGGTAATACCCAATATCCATCAAACGCTTTGGTACGATAAATGTATCGATAAGAGATACCATGGGCAACATAATATTAGCCATTGAAACTGGTATAGCCAAGCTAAATAGTCGTTTGACTACAGAGCCATTGCTTTCACCAATAGCATTGGGATTCTGCTGCGCCAACATTTGCGTCCGCACACGACGCTGACGATAGTAAAAGTAAATCAATACAATCAACCCAGCTAATACACCGGGGAATGTAGCAAAGGTTGCACCACCTGCCGCCAAATGTAGGCCGCTATCAATGAAATAATAAGCTAAGCCCACCATAGAGGATACGCGGAAGATTTGTTCAAAGACTTGGCTAGTTCCCGTAGGCACCATGTATTGGAAGCCTTGGAAATAACCTCTGAAACAGCTCAAAATCGTAACGATGAAGATAGCTGGCGACAATAGCTGAATCGCTAAGAGTGCACGAGGATCTGTAATAATATGGGTATCTACGAGCCATTGTGCACTGCCGTATAAAGCTACACTAAATACAAGACCTAATAGTGTTAACACCTTTAACGATACGGAAAACACCTGTTGTACGCCCCGCATATCATCATTAGCCAGCTTTTCCGCAATCATAATAGATATAGCAACAGGAATGCCTGCAGCGGAAACACTAACGATAATTTGATAAATCGGATAGGCCATCATATATAGGCCAATCCCTTCACCACCGAGAACGCGTGCAATAAGTACTTTGCTGAAAGCACCAATAACCTTAACGATAATCCCAGCTAAGGTTAAAATCATAGCGCCCTTTAAAAATCGATTCATAGGCCCTCCTTAGACGATGATTTTTGGCTCAAAGCCTTCATCACCGCTTCCGTAATGGTCAAAATAGAACCTTTCATACCATTGAGGCTCACATATAATGTAGCCGGCTTAGTATCTGCAAATTTCATCTTCTTCCAGAGATCTTCCCGTACAGCCCCCATATCCCAGTCAGCCATCTTGGAATCGTCATGCCAATGAATGGTAAGCTGCTGATCTCTACGGACGATACTTTTAATGCCCAGCAATCGCGCTTGTTCTTTAATTTGAGCAATGCGCAATAAACGATCTACCGGATCTGTCGGAGTACCGAAGCGATCGATGAGTTCATCAGTCATATCATCAAGCTGTTCTTTAGATTTAATATGTAACAAACGTTGATATACGGAGATCTTACGAGCGCTATCCTTGATATACGCATCATCAATAAAGGCATCTACCTCTAAATCGATTGCTGGGTCAATGGATACTTCCCGTTCAACCTCTTTATTTTGAGCCTTCGCAATGGCTTCTTCTAACATACTTACGTACATACCAAAGCCGACGGATGCGATATTGCCATGTTGCTGTGAACCTAAGAGGTTACCAGCACCGCGAATTTCTAAGTCGCGCATAGCCAACTTAAATCCAGCACCGAGTTCTGTGAACTCTTCAATAGCTTTTAAGCGCTTTTCTGCCGCTTCAGAGAGCATTTTATCAGGACGATACATAAAGTATGCATAGGCCCGTCTACGAGAACGACCTACACGGCCACGCATTTGATATAGCTGAGATAAACCTAAGCGATCCGCATCATAAATGATTATGGTATTCGCATTTGGTATATCTAGACCAGTTTCGATGATACTGGTAGACAATAATACATCATAATGGCCTTCATAGAAATCAGTCATGATTTCCTCAATTTGACGGC